>CADBKB010000117.1 GCA_902795095.1 Oscillospiraceae bacterium | reverse complement strand
GCCGGTGACCTCGATCATGCAGGAGGCGTAGCGCTCGGCAAAGGGCGTGGTGCTCTCGCCGGCGTAGAAGTGGACGATCAGCATGTCCTGGGCCGCCAGAGTCTGGGCGTCCTGGTCCTTCACGGCCAGGTTCCAGATCTTCAGCTGTGCCTCGTCCGCGCCGTCCAGGTCGCAAGGGTCGAAGGTCTGGGTGATCTTCGGCTTCTTCAGGGTGCCATAGGTGGAGCCGAGGATGTCACGGGTGATTTCGCTCTCCCAGTCCAGTTCGGTGGAGCTGTCCTCCACACGCTTGCCGAGCGGGCTCCAGACCGGGGCGGCGATGGTGCCGGTGTTGAGGTAGGCAATCAATAGTTCTCGGGCGATGGTCTGGCCCGAGGGAGTATTGAAAGTCAGTTCGGCCATTTAGGATTCCTCCAATTGGATCGTAATGGATATATCTTCGATGCCGGAGTTGTTGCGGGATGTGAACTCGGGGAGGCCGGAAATGCGGAGGCGGGAGTGTTCCGGCGGGTGGGCCTTTGCCCAGGCGGCCAGATCTTCCAGCGCTTCGACGACGGCGAGGCGGTCCGCGTTGGACTGGATGGTATGGCGCCGGATAATCTTCAGCTGCCAGATTTCGCGGCGGTTTCCGAGGATATCGGTTCGGGTTTCAGCCTTCGGGATCGTCAGGGACCAGCCGGAATAGCTGGAGTTGTGCCTGAGAGTTTTTCACAGTTTGACCGGTCCTTCCTCTGTTGATCTTGGGTATAGTTTAGCAGTTCGGGCCGGAAAAATCGTCCGATCTTTTTCCAATGATTTTCCACTCAAATTCCAATGCCATATTTTGGGGATAAAAAAAGAAGCCTGACCGGCGGACCGCATCAGGCGGGCGCGGGAGGCAGAACCGGCAGACGGGCGCGGGAGCTGCGGCGGGCCATGACGGTTGAAGAGCAGGCCCTGTGGTACCGGTATTTACAAAAACACCCTCTGCACTGGTACCGGCAGAGGGTGATCGGAGAATACATTGTAGACTTTTACTGCCGGGCGGCAGCGCTGGTGGTCGAACTGGACGGGCAGCAGCACGAAGAGCTCGACCAGCATTATGCGGATCAGGTGCGGGACCGGAAGCTCGAGGCGGAAGGACTTCGGGTACTGCGCTTTCGCAACCAGGAGGTCCGGTATCACCTGGGACGGGTCTGTTCGGCTATTGAAGACGCGGTCACGTGTCCGTGAGGCAAAGACAGATCAAGGGTGTCAGACAAGACGGCGGCCACCTTTTTTCCCTGCTCCAGGGCGTAGTTCAGCGTCTCGCTCAGGCCGCCGCCGCTGGTCTCTTCCAGCTGGTCTTCAGTCAGTTTTCTTTCGTCCATGATGGTCTCCTTTCAGTCAAAAAAGCTTACCTGGGAACTGTCCGGGAGGTCGCCGAAGGCGCCGAGGGCTTTCAGCGACTCTATATGCGCCGTGGAGACTTTGGGGCAGGCGTTGGCGATCTGGTCGATCGAAATGAAATGATGCCCCTCGTGCATGACCCTTGCCAGATCCTGGGCCGCGCTCTCCCCCAGGCCTCCAATCGAGACAAAGGGCGGACGGATGCGGCCGTCTTCCGTCAGAAGGAACTTCGTGGCGTCACTCTGGAAGATATCAATCGGGGCGAAGCGGAAGCCGCGCATGTTGAACTCGTACACCGCTTCCAGGGTGACCAGAAGATCCTCTTCGTTGGCGGTCAGGTTCGAGGAGCGGCGCATTTCGTTGATCTTTCGCCGGGTCTGCTCGGTGCCGCCGGTCATCAGGGCCGCGTCAAAGCCGCCTTTCTGGCTCCGCCGGTAGAAATACGCCGAGTAAAAGGCCAGGGGCTTGTGCACCTTGAACCACGCGATGCGGAACGCCATCATGACGTAGGCCACGGCGTGGGCCTTCGGGAAGAGATAGGCGATCTTCCGGGCGGACTCGATCCACCAGTCCGGAACGCCCATGTCCTTCATCTGCTGCTCGGCGTCGCCGGGGAAGCTGCCGGACTTCTTCACCTTCCCCTTCCGGACCGCCTCCATGGTCTTGAAGGCCAGGGCGGGCTGCATGCCTTTGGAGATCAGGTAGATCATGATGTCGTCGCGGCAGCCGATGGTCTCGTCGACCGTGGCGGTGCCGCTGACGATGAGATCATGAATATTGCCGGCCCAGACGTCCGTGCCGTGGGAGAAGCCCGAGAGGCGGACCAGGGTGTCGAAGTTGCGGGGCTGGGTATCCACGAGCATCTGGCGGGTGAAGCCGGTGCCGAACTCCGGGACCCCGATGGTCCCCGTCTTCCCGATGATCGGGTCCTCGTCCGGGAGGCCCAGGGCCTCGGGAGAGGTGAAAATACTCATGGTCTCGGGGTCGGAGAGCTGGATCTCCTTCGCGTCCACGCCCGTCATGTCCTCCATCATGCGGATCATCGTCGGGTCATCGTGGCCCAGCTCGTCCAGCTTGAGGAGGTTGGCCTCCATGCAGTGGTACTCGAAGTGGGTGGTGATGATGTCCGAGGTCGGGTCGTCCGCGGGGTGCTGGACCGGGCAGAAGTCCGTCACGTCCATGTCCTGGGGGATGACCACGAGGCCGCCCGGGTGCTGGCCGGTGGTGCGCTTGATGCCCACGAGGCCCAGGGCCAGACGGTTCTCCTCGGCCTTGGTGGCCCGGATGTCGCGCTCCTCGAGGTACTTCTTGACGTAGCCGTAGGCTGTCTTCTCGGCAAGCGTTCCGATCGTTCCGGCGCGGAAGACGTGGTCCGAGCCGAAGAGCACCTCGGTGTACTTGTGGGCACGGGCCTGGTACTCACCGGAGAAGTTCAGGTCGATATCCGGGGTCTTCTCGTTGCCCGGGAAGCCCAGGAAGGTCTCGAAGGGGATGTCGAAGCCGTCGCGGCGCATCATGGCGCCGCAGAGGGGGCAGCGCTTCTCGGGCATGTCGGCCCCACACCCGTAGCTGTGGGGGGCCGGCTCCGCCGGGGTCTCGTCTTCGGCGTTCGGAACTTTTTCGGCCCATTCCAGCTGCTCGCCGGTGCGGCCGTTCCAGCGGAGCTTCAGCCCCGGGAACTCAGCGTACTGGCACTGGGGGCAGACGTAGTGGGCCGGCAGGGAGTTCACCTCGGTGATGCCGGACATGAAGGCCACCATGGAGCTGCCCACGCTGCCACGGCTGCCCACCAGGTAGCCGTGCTCCAGGGAGTTCTGGACCAGCTTCTGGGCGGACATGTAGATGACGTCGTAGTTGTGGTCCAGGATGGTGTTCAGCTCGACGTCGACGCGCTCCTGCACCAGGGGCGGCGGGTTCTCGCCGTAGATGCGGTGCATCTTGGTGTAGACCAGGTCCCGGAGCTGCTGGGCGGAGTTCTCGATCTTCGGCGGGAAGAGGTCCTTGGGCAGGAGCTCGATCTCCTCCACCCGGTCGGCGATGGCCCGGGTGTTGGTGACCACCACCTCGTAGGCGGTGTCCTTGCCCAGGTACTCGAACTCCCTGAGCATCTCGTCGGTGGTGCGAAAGTAGATGGGGCAGGGCCGGTCCGGGTCGGAGAACTTCTTGGCCGCCTGGAGGATGCGGCGGTACTGCTCGTCCTCGGGGTCCAGGAAGTGGACGTCGGAGGCGGCCACCACGGGTTTTCCCATGGCGCGGCCCAGGTCCAGGATGCGGCGGTTGAAGTCCCTCAGGACCTCCACGGAGCTGACGCGGCCCTCGTCCACGAGGAAGCCGTTGTTGGCGAGAGGCTGGATCTCGAGATAATCGTAGAGAGACGCGATTTTCCGCAGTTCCGCGTCGCTCTCGCCCCGCATCACGGCGCCGTAGAGCTCGCCCATGCCGCAGGCAGAGCCCACCAGGAGACCCTCGCGGCAGCGGAGCAGGAGGCTCTTGGGGATGCGCGGGGTGCGGTGGAAATAGCGGAGATAGGACTGGGAGATCATCTCGTAGAGGTTCTTGAGCCCGCGGCGGTTCAGGACCAGGAGGATCATATGGTAGGTCTTCTCCACGTCGCCGCGCTTGAGGGAGCGGTGGATGGCCTCGATGTCGTCGAGGGTCTTCGCGCCCTTCGCCCGGAGCTCCGGCAGGAACTTGTCCATGATGCGCGCCACGACCATGGCGTCGTCCGAGGCGCGGTGGTGGTTGAACTTGGGGAGGTTCAGGCGGTTGGAGACGATGTCCAGCTTGAAGCGCTTCAGGTCCGGGAGGAGCGACTGGCTCAGGGCCAGGGTGTCCAGGAAGACCGGGTCAAAGTGCAGGCCGCAGCGCCCGGCCGCGGCACGCATAAAGCCGGTGTCGAAGTGGGCGTTGTGGGCGATCAGGGGGCGGGGGCCGGCATAGTCCAGGAAGGCCTGCAGCGCCGCCTTCTCGTCCGGGGCGTCGGAGACGTCCGCGTCGGTGATGC
>CADBKB010000116.1 GCA_902795095.1 Oscillospiraceae bacterium | reverse complement strand
CCGGTTCAGACAGGCGTCCACATCCGCCGCGGAGATGCTGTAGCAGCTCTCACCGTCGTATTGGCGCACGTCGATCTTGTCCCGGCCGAAGGAATTGATCTTATTGTGCATGTAGGCAAAGTTCACCAGCGTGACCGTATCGAAGCTGTCGCGCTTGAAATTCGGGAAGTTCAGCTCGGAGAAATTGCTCAGAAAGACGTTGAGGCCCGTGCGCTGGGCGTCGGACAGGGTCGAGAGCACCTCCGCGCTTTCGTATTCCGGTGCGGGATCAGGATCGGGCGACGGGGCCGCGGGATCCCAGTCCGGCTCGTGCTCATACTCCGGCGCGGTCTCATCCTCGGCCTCCGGCTCCGGTTCGGCTTCCGCTTCGGACTCCGGTTCGGACTCGGGTTCGGGCGCCGGCGCGGGTTCCTCCGCGGTCTCCGGCATCGGCGTGGGGGCGGGCTCCGGGGCCTTTCTGGCGCAGGCGCACAGCAGGCAGATGATCAGAAGGATACAAAACAGTTTTTTCATCATTTCCACCTCGCAAGAAATCAAGTCCACAGCTCCGTGATGAACATGGGGCTGGCGCTTTCGGCTTTTTCGAAGCCGCAGTTTTCATAGAAGCCGATCTCTTTGTCGTAGGCCACCACGACGATGCGCAGATAGTCCCGGTAGCGCGCCTTCACGCGCTCCACCAGGGCCTTGCCCACGCCCGCGCCCTGGTACTCCGGGCGCACCAGAAGATAGTGCACATAGGCGGTCATGGACCCGTCGTCCATGGCGCAGATCATGCCGACGAGCGTTTCCCCGTCCCAGGCGGAGACGACGGTCTCGAAGCCCGCCATGGCCTTCTGCAGCCGGTCGGGGTAATGGCCGGAGGACCAGCCCACGGACAGGAAAAGCTCCTGCAGCGTTTCGCGGTCGAATTCGTGGATTTCCCTGTATTCAATCATACCTTCATCTCTCCTGCCGTCAGTTCGATGCGATATCCGTCAAACACTTCGATGCAGCTTTCGTAATAGCCGTCGCCGGTGACCCGGGGGCCGCTGACGACGGGGTATCCGTCGGAGCGCAGCCGTGCGGTCAGCTCGTCCACCGCCGCCCGGCTGCCCAGACAGAAGGCGAGGTGGCCGTATCCCGGGCAGGGGAGCGCGCCGGGAGCCTGCATCAGCTCCAGCCGCGCCCCGTCCTCGAAGCGGAGAAAATAAGAGCGGAAGCCGGTCTTCGGATTGTGATAGCCCTCGTTCGACGCGGCGCCGAGGCAGCGCACGAAGAAGTCCCGGGCGCCGGCCAGATCGGACACATAGAGGGCGGCATGCTCAATTTTCATCGGCGGGCGTCTCCTTTGGCGCGTTGGCCTTCCAGACCAGCCTGGCGATCAGAACGTATACAAGGGCGAACACGCCCACCCAGACCTCGACCAGGATCAGGTCCACGCCTTTCCCGCTGAGGATCACGGTGGCGGCGTCCACCAGGGCGTGCAGACCGATGGCAGCGGGGAAGAGCCAGCGCTTGCCGGGCTTCTTGGCCGCGAACCAGACCAGCACCGACAGGGAGATCTGCAGAGCCACGGCGGAGATCCGCTCCACTCCGCCCAGAAGGAAGTGATGGGAGGGCGTGGTGATCAGCGCCTGGATCGCGCTGATCAGCCGCGCCCGGTACACGTCCGGCTGGGACGCCAGCAGGGCCTCGGGGCCGCCGACGTTGATCATCACAGAGTAGAGCAGGTTGCTGATCATGGCCAGGCCCAGCAGCACTGCGGCCTCGATGCCGCCGTGGCCGGCGCCGTACATCAGGGCGTTGACGTCCCGGTGCTGATATTTTTTCAGCACGGTTTTGAAGGCCAGGAAGCGGCCCGTCTCTTCAAACAGGCCCGCCATCAGACCGCCGTAGAGGGCGTAAAGCCAGATATTATTCTGGATCTTCCCGCCCGCGCCTGAGCCCAGAATGACGCGGTGGACCAGCGCCTCCAGGATGAGGGCGAACAGCAGCATCACCGCGCAGCCGATGAAGAAGGGCAGCACGTCCGCTTTCTTTTTCAGCCGCAGGTACAAGAACGCCGCCAGCGGCAGGCCAAAGCCGATGACGCAGGAGACGGCCATAAAAATCATGGATGGGATGGGGACGGTGCCGCTCATAGCAAGCGCTCCTTTCTGTCTGGGGGGGCTGATGGGTTGACGGATCAGGTTCACGGAAGGATCATTCCCGCGCGCTTGCCGTTACGATGGGCTGGTAAAACCCCGTCTGCTCCGGGGCGAGCCAGCGCACGTCCCCGCAGCCGGCGGCGCGGAGCAGATCCGTGAGCTCCTGCCGGCGAACGGCCCGGTATTCGCATTCGTATTTGCTGATCTGCAGGGCCCCTTCGTCGTCGATGATGTACTGGACCAGGCGGTAGCTGTCGCCCTTCCATGCCCAGGTCTGGAAACAGACGCGCCGGCCCCGGTCCGTCTCGTGAATATAGGGCGGGGAATAGGGCGGCTTGTGCGCGAGCAGGCTGTCATAGTCCCGGATGCTGGCGACAAACAGCCCGCCCGGCCGGAGCCGGCCGGCGATGCTGCCCACCGCCGCGCCCAGATCCTGGGCCGTCGGCATGTGGGGCAGGGCGTTGTCCATGGCGATCACGATGTCAAAGGGCTCGGGAAACGCCTCCGCCAGGGCGCGGAAGTCCGCCCGGGCAAACCGGATGGGCACGCCGCGGTCCTCCGCCCGCCGTCGGGCCTCGGCCAGGGCGCCCTCACTGAGATCCGAGGCGCTCACGCGGTAGCCGAGCTCGGCCAGACCGATGGCCTGGGTCCCGATGCCGCAGGCGCAGTCCAGAATACGCGCCGCGCGGCCAAAGCCGCGGGCCCGGAACAGACGGTCGAGAATGTCCGCCTGCTCCCGCGTCGCGGCCTGCCAGTCCGAGAACAGCTTGTCATACTGCGGCGCCAGAGCGTCATAGAAGGTTTGTGTGATATCCATGAAAGCACCTCGCGTTTTACGGGATATGCGGCCTTATCGGCGCTTGAATTTGTGATAAATTCGCTGATAAACCAGGACCAGCACCGGGATCCCCGCCAGGGTCCCCACGGCCACAACGGCGCCGGCAAGGCCGATCCGGAACCAGCCGAGCACTGCGCTGAGCCAGTATACCGCGGAGAAACAGAGCCACATGATGCCGTTGGCGCGGTTATATGCCGGGATGTCCGTGATCTCGCGCGCCTTGACCTCCGATCCCGACCAGAACCACATGGGCTTGCGCCGCCGCCATGCGTAGACGCCGAGCCCGGTAAACAGGGCCGCCAGGGGGATCATAATGATCAGCCAGAGAAATCGTTCCATATGCCGCCTCCTTTCCTGACGCCTCAGTGCAGCTCCGCCAGGACGGCCTCTTCCGGGGAAAAATAGTCCTCGGAATTGCTGCTGAAGCCCGCGGCCTTCCACGCCTGCTCGAAGGAGATGTCCTCGAGGTTGCTCAGATAGACAAAGGTGCTGTCCGCGGCGGCGTTCGGCATGGTTCCGCGCAGCTCCAGACGGTATTGGTAGGTGCGCCCGTCGCAGCGCCAGGTGCCGTCGCTCATTTCGCAGTAGGCGCGGTATTCTCCCTCCACCCGGTTCTTGACGGTGGCTTCCTTTGCGCATCCCGCGGCCAGGATCACCAGCAGGATGCCCAGAATGGCAAGTGCTTTCTTCATGATATCACCTCGTTTGTGCCGCCTGCGCGGCCTTGATGGCGCCCAGAGCGTGGATCCGGACGACCCGGTTTTCGTCGGTTTGTGAGAGTTCCCGCAGCAGCGCCAGGTATGGCCAGACGAAGGCGGGCCGACGCTTGCCGAGGACCCGGAAAATCTCCGGCGCCTCCATGCGCACCTTGTCATCCGCGTCATGCAGGAGCTTCTCAAACACCGGCATATGTTCTTCATAGATGTCCGGCGTATTTGTGGCGATGTTTTCCGACGCCCAGATGAAGCTCAGCCGGACCTTCGGCTCTTCATCAGAGGCGAAGCGGAACAGGCCCGCCCAGTACGGTTCAATCAAAGAATAGCTGCCCCGTCCGATCCGGCCCAGGGCGTTGAGCGCACGCTCCCGCAAAAGCGGCTCCGGGCTGCCGAGGAAGGAAGCGATGGCCAGCACCGCGTCCTGCACGGACTGCGGGTAGGCAAGCCCCATCTCGCCCAGCAGCCAGAGGGCCTTTGCCTGTATCTTTACGGAGTCATGGGTGAGGAG
The DNA here is from genome assembly GCA_902795095.1 of Oscillospiraceae bacterium. The sequence goes on along the minus strand of CADBKB010000116.1, from coordinate 207 downwards.
AGACGAAACATAGGGAATGCTCTCTTTCCACCTGCCCTTGTCCTTGGTCAGTGCTCCGAGCTCTTTATAAAGTCCTGCTTCATTCATTTCAATGGCCCCTCAAACTGTAATTTAGCGATTAGAGCTTCATGAAAGACTTGATTTCTTGTTCCAAGAGACGAAATACGTTTGCAACCAGATAGCCATCAGCGATTGCATGATTTAGAC
>CADBKB010000115.1 GCA_902795095.1 Oscillospiraceae bacterium | reverse complement strand
GCGCGTCGCCATCCCCGACGACATCGACGCCTTCACTGAAGAGATCTGGAACAACCTGGATGAGGAGAACAAGATCTCCCTGTATGTCCGCTTTATCGACCTGAAAACCGGCGAGAGCACCGATCGCCTTGTGAACAAGAATATCTGAGGAGGAGCAAAATGAAAGAATTTGAACTGAAATACGGCTGCAATCCCAACCAGAAGCCCTCGAAGATCTACATGGCCGACGGCAGCGATCTGCCCATCACCATCCTCAACGGCCGTCCCGGCTACATCAATTTCCTGGACGCGCTGAACTCCTGGCAGCTGGTCAAGGAGCTCAAGGAGGCTACCGGCCTCGTGGCAGTCACCAGCTTCAAGCATGTCTCTCCCACCTCCGCCGCCGTGGGCATTCCCCTGCCTGAGGCTCTGAAGAAGGCCTGCTTCGTGGACGATCTGCCGGAGCTGGATTCCTCTCCCCTGGCCTGCGCCTATGCCAGAGCCCGCGGTACCGACCGCATGTGCTCCTTCGGCGACTGGGTCGCCCTGTCCGATATCTGCGACGTGCCCACCGCAAAGCTGATCGCCCGCGAGGTTTCCGACGGCGTCATCGCCCCGGGCTACGAGCCCGAGGCCCTGGAGATCCTGAAGACCAAGCGCAAGGGCGGCTACAACGTCGTCGCCATCGACCCGGATTACGTCCCCGCCGAGCAGGAGTGCAAGCAGGTTTTCGGCATCACCTTCCAGCAGGGCCGCAACAATTTCAAGATCGACGAAGCGCTGCTCGGCAACATCGTCACCAAGAACAAGGATCTGCCCGCCGAGGCCAAGCGCGATCTGATCGTCGCTCTCATCACGCTCAAGTACACCCAGTCCAACTCCGTCTGCTTCGCCTATGACGGCCAGGCCATCGGCGTGGGCGCCGGCCAGCAGAGCCGCATCCACTGCACCCGTCTGGCGGGCTCCAAGGCGGACACCTGGTTCCTGCGTCAGCATCCGAAGACCCTTGGCCTGCCCTTCCGCGCCGACCTGAAGCGGCCCGAGCGCGACAACGTCATCGACGGCTATATCAACGGCAATGAGGAAGACGTCTGCGCAGAGGGCATCTGGCAGAACTACTTCACCGAGCGTCCCGAGCCTCTGACCCAGGCCGACAAGGATGCGTTCCTGGCCACCTTCACCGGCGTGAGCCTGGGCTCCGACGCCTTCTTCCCCTTCTCCGACAACATCAAGCGCGCCAGAAAGTCCGGCGTAAGCTATATCGCCGAGCCCGGCGGCTCCATCCGTGACGATCTGGTCATCCAGGCCTGCGACGACTATGGCATGGTCATGGCCTTCACCGGCATGCGCCTGTTCCATCACTAAGAGGTACCGTTATGAAGCTGATGCTGATCGGCGGCGGCGGCAGAGAGCATGCCATCGTCCGCTCCCTGAAGAAAAACCCCGACGTGGAGATCATCTACGCCCTGCCCGGCAACGGCGGCATGGCTGAGGAGGCCGAGTGCATTGCCATCTCCGCCACGGATCTGCCCGCGATCCGCGCCTTTGCGGCCACCCATGACATCGACTATGCCGTGGTGGCTCCGGACGATCCTCTGGTGGCCGGCTGCGTGGATATGCTGAACGAGCTGGGGATCCCCTGCTTCGGTCCGAAGAAGAATGCCGCCATCATCGAAGGCAGCAAGGCCTTCGCCAAGAATCTGATGCACAAGTACGGCATCCCCACCGCGGAATACGCCATCTTTACGGATATGGACGAGGCTCTGTCCTATCTGGACGACGCGCCCATCCCCACCGTGGTCAAGGCCGACGGCCTGGCTCTGGGAAAAGGCGTCATCATCGCCCAGACCCGGGACGAGGCAAAGCAGGCCGTGGTGGATATGATGCGCAACGCGAAGTTCGGCAAAAGCGGCTCCACCGTGGTCATCGAGGAATTTCTCGAGGGTCCCGAGGTTTCCGTGCTGGCCTTCACCGACGGAAACTGCATCAAGCCCATGGTTTCCTCCATGGACCACAAGCGCGTAGGCGACAATGACACCGGACTCAACACCGGCGGCATGGGCGCCGTCGCTCCCAATCCTTACTATACCCCGGAAATTGCCGAGCAGTGCATGCGCGAGATCTTCCTTCCCACCATTGCTGCCATGAACGCCGAGGGCCGTCCCTTCACCGGCTGCCTGTACTTCGGCCTCATGCTTACGGAAAAGGGCCCGAAGGTCATTGAGTATAACTGCCGGTTCGGCGATCCCGAGACCCAGGTGGTGCTTCCCCTGCTGGAGAGCGATCTGCTCACCGTGATGCAGGCCACCACCAACGGCACCCTGGCCGATACCGAGGTGCGCTTCAATTCCGGCTGCGCCTGCTGCGTGGTCACCGCCTCCAAGGGTTATCCGGAGGCTTATCAGAAGGGCCTGCCGATGGAGTTCACCCCCGAGGCAAAGGCGCACACCTTTGTCGCCGGTGCCAAGATCGTCGACGGTGTGCTCGTCACGAACGGCGGGCGCGTCACCGGCACCACTGCCGTCGCCCCCACCCTTCCCGAAGCCATTCGGGAGGCCTACCGTCTGGCCGACGGCGTCCGCTTTGAGAATGCCTATCGCCGCTCCGATATCGGTGCGCGCGCCCTCAAGGCGGTCAGATAAGGAGGTACTATGGTATACCGCGTTTATGTGGAAAAGAAACCGGAGCTGGCCCACGAGGCCAAAGAGCTGTATCAGGAGGCCCGCGAGCTTCTGCAGATCCGGTCCCTGCGCGGCGTTCGGATCCTGAACCGCTATGACGTCGAGCACATCGATCCCGATCTGTTCGAGCAGTGCATCGGCACCGTCTTCTCTGAGCCCCAGGTGGACATCGTCTCCCGGGAACTCGAGGCGGAGGGTACCGTATTCGCCGTGGAATATCTGCCCGGTCAGTTTGATCAGCGTGCAGATTCCGCCGCCCAGTGCATCCAGATCATCTCCCAGGGCGATCGTCCGTTGGTGCGTACCGCGAAGGTGTATGTGCTGTCGGGCAATCTGCGCCCAAGCGACATCGAGGCCATTGAGCGCCATGTCATCAACCCCGTGGAGGCCAGACAGGCCAGCCTGGAGCTGCCCGAGACCCTGGAGATGTCCCCGGAGATTCCCACCACCGTCGCTGTACTGGAGGATTTCCTGGACCTGGACCGCGACGGCCTGCAGGCCATGATCGACTCCCTGGGCCTTGCCATGGACCTGGACGACATCGCGTTCTGCCAGGACTATTTCCGCTCCCAGGGCCGCTGCCCCACCATCACCGAGGTGCGCATGCTGGACACCTACTGGTCCGACCACTGCCGCCACACCACCTTCCTCACCACCATCGACGAGATTTCCTTCGACGATCCTTTGCTCCAGGCGGCCTATCAGGACTATCTGGCCACCCGCAAGGAGCTCGGCAGGACCAAACCAATCAATCTCATGGATATCGGTACGCTGGCGGCGAAGTATCTGCGCAAAACCGGATATCTCGACAAGCTGGACGAATCTGAGGAAATCAACGCCTGCACGGTGAAAATGACAGTCACCGTAGACGGCGAGGCACAGCCCTGGCTGCTGCTGTTCAAAAACGAAACCCACAACCATCCCACGGAGATCGAGCCCTTCGGCGGCGCCGCCACCTGCATCGGCGGCGCGATCCGCGATCCCCTGGCAAGCCGCGCCTACGTCTATGCCGCCATGCGCGTCACCGGCGCGGCGGATCCCCGTGTTCCCGTTTCCAAGACCCTGCCCGGCAAGCTGCCCCAGCGCAAGCTGGTCACCACCGCCGCTGCGGGCTACAGCTCCTACGGCAACCAGATCGGTCTGGCCACCGGCATCGTGGATGAGCTGTACCATCCCGGCTACGCTGCCAAGCGCATGGAGATCGGCGCCGTCATCGCTGCGGTTCCCGAGGCCGGCGTACGCCGCGAACGTCCCATCCCCGGCGATCAGGTAATCCTGCTGGGCGGCCGCACCGGCCGCGACGGCTGCGGCGGCGCCACCGGCTCCTCCAAGAGCCACAATCTCCATTCTCTCGAGACCTGCGGCGCGGAGGTCCAGAAGGGCAACGCCCCCGAGGAACGCAAGCTCCAGCGGCTGTTCCGCAATCTGGAGGCGACCCGGATGATCAAGCGCTGCAACGACTTCGGCGCCGGCGGCGTCTCCGTCGCAATCGGCGAGCTGGCCGACGGACTGGACATCCAGCTCGACAAGGTGCCCAAGAAGTACGACGGCCTGGACGGCACCGAGCTTGCCATCTCCGAATCCCAGGAGCGCATGGCTGTTGTCGTGGCGAAGGAGGACGTGGAACGCTTCCTGCAGCTGGCCGACGGCGAAAACCTGGAGGCCACCGTGGTGGCGGAGGTGACGGAGGAACCCCGTCTTCGCATGTTCTGGAATGGCAATACCATCGTTGACATCCAGCGCAGCTTCCTGAACTCCAACGGTGCGGAGA
>CADBKB010000114.1 GCA_902795095.1 Oscillospiraceae bacterium | reverse complement strand
TCCCGCCTTCCCGCGCACCCGGGCGCAGATCTGAAGGCGGACGTGACGAATGCGCCTGTATTCCTCCGGGAGCGTAAAAATATGCAGGATCTGTTCTCCATGCCCCGACGGGTCAGCCTGCGGCGATGGAAAGGTCCGCGAGCCTCCGTCCGAATCCATGCCGTCCGCAGTCCGCGTCCGCGCTCCGCGGGGCCGTATCTGTCCGCTGCGGCAGAGCTCCGCTTTGTCCCGCTGCGCGCGGTGCAGGCCTCGCCGATACGGCGGGACTGCGCTGTATGTTTCCCACCGGTAAAGGGTATGAGACTATTGTGAAATTCGACAACGAATCTGTCTGTTTCTCGGCAAACCGTCCTTGTTGACCTTGATTTTTCCCCTGCGCTTCATTATAATATAATACGGATTTTTAATATGGGTTATTCTGGGTCAATCCCAAGACCGCTCCTTCCTCCGTCCTTGTCATCGGAGGCAGAACGAACACGGGAATGCTTCGCTGCCCAGAATATCCGGAAAGGAATGTACAGTTATGGCAAAGCAGACCATGGATGCGATCCGTCAGGCAGAGCTGGACGCTGAGCATACGCTGCGTGCCGCCCAGGTCAGCGCCAACGAATCCGTTGCCGGCGCCCAGGCTGAAGCAGAGCGCCTGATCGCCGAAGCGCAACAGCGAGCTGCGGACAAGCTGTCCGAAACCAGGGCGCAGGCGCAGAGCGACAGCGAGGCAGCCGCGCTTGCCGCATCCGACAGCGTGACACGCGAGATCGAAGCGCTCAAGGCGCAGGGCCGCAAGAACGAAGCCCGCGCCATCGACGCCGTCATTGCCGAAATGACCTGAGTCTCCGGCAGTGCACGGTCAATACCAACAGCAAAGAGGGTGATTCCAACATGGCAGTGTTGCAAATGCAGAAAATACACATTTGTGCACTAAACACCGACAGAAAACAGATCCTTGAATCCCTGCAGCGGAAGGGCATCGTCCAGATCAACGCAGATCCCGACTCCGACTTCTTCCACTGCGCCGACACCAGCGCAGGCTGCGCCAAGTATGAAAAGCGCGCCCACATGGCCGAGCAGGCCCTCGCCGTGCTCGACATCTACGCCCCCGAGAAGAAGGGCCTGCTTGCCTCCTTCGAGGGCAAGCGGGAGATCAGCCTGGCGGATTTCCGCGTCATGGAGAAAAACCGCGGCGAGGCCATCGGCAAGGCGGATCGCATCCTGAAGCTCAGCCGCACCGTGGCGGAGCAGAAGGCCAACCTCACCCGCACCCAGGTGCAGTACGATCAGCTCATGCCCTGGCTTGGACTGGACGTGCCCATGAACTACTCCGGCACCGCCACCACCCGCGCCTTCATCGGCACGCTTCCCGCGAGCTACACGCTGGAAGAAATCACCGGGATGCTGGCCAAGGCCGCGCCCGAGCTGGAGGCCTGCTCTGTGGAGGTCATCAGTGCGGACTCGGATCAGACCTGCATCTTCGCCGTATGCCCGACGGATCAGGCCGAGCAGCTTGACGACGCTCTGCGTCAGTGCGGCTTCTCCCGTCCCTCCATACACACCTCCTCCACCCCGGAGGCCTTCGCCGATCAGCTCGCCGCCCAGATGGACGACATCCGCTCGCAGATCGACAAAGCGGAGAGCGATCTGTCCGGCATGGGCAAGCACCGGCGCACGCTGGAGCTCATGCGCGACTACTACAAGACCCGCGCGGAGAAATACGCCGTGCTCGGCGGGCTGCAGCAGAGCCGCCACACCTTCTTCCTCAACGGCTACATCCCGGCAAAATACGCCGCGGACCTGTCCGCCGAGCTCCAGAGCAGCTACGACTGCGTGGTGGAGCTGGAGGACGTACCCGAGGACGAAGAAGCGCCCGTGCTTCTGCAGAACAACAAGTTCGCCGCCCCCACGGAGAGCGTGCTGGAGTCCTTCGGCCTGCCCGCCAAGGGCGAGTTCGATCCCACCTCCATCATGGCCGTATGCTACTATTTCCTCTTCGGCCTGATGCTCTCCGACGCATGCTACGGTCTTATCATGACCATCGGCTGCTTCATCATGCTGCGGAAATTCCGCAACATGGAGCCCGGCATGAAGAAGATGCTCGCCATGTTCTTCTACTGCGGCATCTCCACCACCTTCTGGGGCGTCATGTTCGGCTCCTACTTCGGCGACGCCCCCACCGTCATCGCCAAGACCTTCTTCCATAAGGACTTTGCGATCCCGGCGGTGTGGATGACGCCCCTGGACGATCCGATGCGGATGCTGATCTTCTGCTTCCTCTTCGGCATCATCCACCTGTTCCTGGGCCTGGGCCTCAAGGGCTATATGCTGATCAGGGATAAGAAATACATGGATTTCTTCTGCGACGTGGTGCTCTGGTACATGCTGCTGCTGGGCCTGCTGTTCATGCTCCTGCCCAGCGAGATGTTCGCCTCCATGTCCCAGATGCATTTCAACTTCCCCCCGGCGGTCAAGCTTCTGGCCAAGATCCTCGCCATCGCCGGCGCTGCGGGCATCATCCTGTTCGCCAAGCGCCAGACGAAGAACTTCGGTCTGCGGCTGGCCATGGGCGCCTATGAGCTCTACGGCGCCACCAGCTGGCTCAGCGACGTGCTGTCCTACTCCCGTCTGCTGGCCCTGGGTCTGGCCACGGGCGTCATCGCCTCGGTCATCAACCAGATGGGCTCCATGAAGGGCGGCGGCGTCGGCGGCGCGATCATGTTCATCATCGTGTTCCTGCTGGGCCACACCCTGAACCTGGCGATCAATGTTCTTGGCGCCTACGTCCACACCAACCGTCTGCAATTCGTGGAATTCTTCGGAAAGTTCTACGAGGGCGGCGGCAGCGCATTCAAACCCTTCTCTACACCCACAAAATATATTAAAATCACGGAGGATAAATAACTATGGTTACTACTGGTGTTGCACTTGGCATTCTCGGCGCGGCGCTTGCCGCTCTCATGGCCGGTATCGGCTCGTCCATCGGCGTCGGCATCGCCGGCCGCGCAGCTGCGGGCGTTGTCACGGAAGATCCCAGCAAGTTCGGCAAGGTCCTGCTGCTTCAGCTTCTGCCCGGCACCCAGGGCATCTACGGCCTGCTGATCGCCTTCATGACCCTCGTCAATATCGGCGTGCTCGGCAGCGACGGCATCCGCGAGCTGACCACCGCCCAGGGTCTGTCCTTCCTCACTGCCACCCTCCCCATGGCGCTCGTCGGCCTGATGTCCGGCGTCATGCAGGGCAAGACCTCCGTCGCCTCCATCGGCGTCGTGGCCAAGAAGCCCGAGGCCTTCGGCAAGGCTATGATCCTGCCCGCCATGGTTGAGACCTACGCCATCCTGGCTCTGCTCATTTCCATCCTGGCCATCGGCAAGATCTGATCCATCTTCCGATCTCATAAAGGAATGGGGATGGATATGACTGGATTAGAAAAAATCATCGAAAAGATCGGCCTGGACGCGCAAAGCGCCGGCGCCGAGGTTCAGGCCAAGGCTGACGCCCACTGCGCCGAGATCCTGTCCAACGCCAAGGCGGAATGTGACCGGATCGACGCCAAGGCGGTCGCCGACGCCGCAGCTCTGCGTGAGGATCTGCTGGCCCGGGGCGTATCCGGCGCCCAGATGCAGCGTAAAAACCGCATCCTGACCGCCAAGCAGGAGATGATCCACGGGGTCATCGAATCCGCAAAGCAGAAGCTGCTGGGCCTGGAGAGTATCGACTACTTTGTTCTTCTGGGCAAGCTGGCCGAGAAATACGCCCAGCCGGGCGACGGCGTCATGTTCCTGTCCGCGTCCGACCTGGCCCGGGTGCCCGCCTATTTCCGCGGCACCCTCGCCGACATCGGCAAGAAGAAGGGCGGCAGCCTGACGCTCAGCGACGAGCCCCGGGATCTGAACGGCGGTTTCGTGCTGGCCTACGGCGGCATTGAGGAAAACTGCACCTTCGAGGCCCTGTTTGAGGAAAACAAGGAACGGCTCCAGGATGTGGTCCGCGAAAAGTTGTTCTCCTGATCCGGAAAGGAGGCAACCCATTGAAGCAAACCGACTTTACCTATGCGGTGGCGCGCATCCGCTCCAAGGAGCTGGGCCTGCTCAGCGCCCAGAATCTGGAGCAGCTGATCTCCGCCAGAAGCGCGGACGACGCCCTGCGGCTGCTGGCCGATAAGGGCTGGGGCGCGCCGGATGAGCCGCTGGAGGCGGAGGCCATGCTGGCCGGAGAGAAAAACCGCGCCTGGCAGACCGTCGGTGAGATGGTGGAGGACATGTCGATCTTCGACGTGCTCCGCATTCCCGACGACTTCCACAACCTCAAGGCTGCCATCAAGCAGCTTTATACCAATTCCACCCTGGCGCCGGAGCGGCTGTATGTCCGCAACGGCCGTCTGGATCCCGAGACCGTGCGCAAATGCGTCGCAGGCAAGGATTTCGCCCAGCTCCCCGGCCGCATGAACGAGGCC
>CADBKB010000113.1 GCA_902795095.1 Oscillospiraceae bacterium | reverse complement strand
AGGCGCTGGTGAACACCAGCAGCTCCGCCCGGTTCGTCAGCTCCATGGTACGCTTCAGGCTGTCGCCCTCTTTGTACTTCTGCTCGCCGGACATGCGCAGAGACTGGGGCGTGATTTTCTTGAGATATCCCCCCGCCGTCACAAAGACGGTAACGGGATAGTCCGGGATATCCTCCTGCTCCTCCTCCACGGCCAGGGCCGTCTCGTAGACCAGGGTCGTGCGGCGGTCCTCGCCGTACTTCTGGGCCACCTTTTTGAGCTCGTCGATGATGATGGCGCGGATGCGGCGGGAGCTCTTGAGGGTCTGCTCCAGATCCTGGATCTGGTTTTCCAGCTCCTCCGTCTCCGCAGTGCGCTTGAGGATGTATTCCTTATTGATGTTGCGCAGACGGATCTCCGCCACGAACTCCGCCTGCACCTGGTCGATGCCGAAGCCGATCATCAGGTTGGGGATGACCTCGCTGTCCAGCTCCGTGCCGCGGATGATGGCGATGGCTTTGTCGATATCCAGCAGGATGCGCTGCAGGCCCTTCAGCAGATGCAGCTTTTCCTTTTTCTTCTGGAGCTGGAAGAAGACCCGGCGCCGGACGCACTCGCTGCGCCAGGCGGTCCACTCCTCCAGGATGTCCCGCACACCCAGCACCCGGGGCATGCCCGCGATCAAAATGTTGAAATTGCAGGGGTAGCTGTCCATCAGGGTCGTGGTGCGGAAGAGCTTGGCCATCAGCTTATCCGGATCGGCGCCGCGCTTGAGGTCGATGGTCAGCTTGAGGCCGGAAAGATCGGTCTCGTCACGCATGTCGTTGATCTCGCGGATCTTGCCGGATTTGATCAGTTCCTCCACCTTGTCCATAATGGCCTCGGAGGTGGTGGTATAGGGGATCTCATAGATCTCGATGATGTTTTCCTTCTTCAGATAGCGCCACTTGGCGCGCACCTTGAACGAGCCGCGGCCGGTCTTGTAGATCTCCGCCATCTCCAGCGGATCATAGAGGATCTCGCCGCCGGTGGAGAAATCCGGCGCGGGCATGGTCTCCATCAGATCGCAGTCCGGGTCCCGGATCCAGGCGATGGCGGTCTGGCAGACCTCCCGCAGGTTGAACCCGCAGATGTTGCTGGCCATGCCAACGGCGATGCCGGTATTGGCCGAGACCAGCACATTCGGGAAGGTGGTGGGCAGCAGGGTGGGCTCGAGCATGGTGGCGTCGTAGTTGTCCACCATGTCCACGGTATCCTCGTCGATGTCGGAGAACAGCTCTTTGCAGATGGGCGCCAGCTTGGCCTCGGTATAGCGGGGCGCGGCATAGGACATATCCCGGGAATAGACCTTGCCGAAGTTGCCCTTGGAGTCCACGAAGGGGGCCAGCAGAGCGCCGTTGCCCCGGGCCAGACGCACCATGGTCTCATAGATGGCTGCGTCGCCGTGGGGGTTGAGCTTCATGGTGGCGCCGACGATATTGGCGGACTTGGTTCGGGCCCCGTTGAGCAGGCCCATCTTGTACATGGTATACAGCAACTTGCGGTGGGAGGGCTTGAAGCCGTCGATCTCCGGGATGGCGCGGGAAACGATGACCGACATGGCATAAGGCATATAGTTAAGCTCCAGGGTATCGCAGATGGGCTGCTCCACCACCTGCGCATGCAGGCCCATGACGTTCGGGTCGTCCCTGTGCTTGTTTTGTTCCGGTGCGGCTTTTTTCTTTGCCATAATTTGCTTCCTTTATTACGAAATATCCGCCAGCTCGAGGAATTTGTAGCCGTTCTGGGCGATGTGATCCTTGCGGCCGAGGAGATTGTCTCCCAGCAGCAGGTCGAACCACATGCCGGTCTTCTCCACATCCTCGGGCATGACCCGGATCAGACGGCGGGTGGCGGGATTCATGGTGGTCATCCACATCATTTCGGGATCGTTCTCGCCCAGACCCTTGGAGCGCTGCATGGTGAATTTCTTTCCATCCAGCTCCTTGACGATGGCGGCCTTCTCCTGCTCGTTGTAGGCGAACCAGGTCTTGTCCTTGCAGGTGATCTCGAACAGGGGCGATTCAGCGATATAGACGTAACCCTCCCGGATCAGCGTCGGGCACAGCCGATAGAGCATGGTGAGGATCAGGGTGCGGATCTGGAAGCCGTCCACGTCCGCGTCGGTGCAGATGATGATCTTGTTCCACCGAAGATTATTGATATCAAAACTGTGCAGATCCTTGGCCTTCTTGGCCTCCACCTCCACGCCGCAGCCCAGCACCTTCATGAGATCGGTGATGATCTCCGACTTGAAAATGCGCACATAGTCCGCCTTGAGGCAGTTGAGGATCTTGCCGCGCACGGGCATGATTCCCTGGAACTCGGCGTCCCGGGACAGCTTGACCGAGCCGAGAGCGGAATCGCCCTCGACGATATAGATCTCCCGTTTTTCGGGATCACGGCTGCGGCAGTCGACGAATTTCTGCACCCGGTTGGCGATGTCGATGCTGCCGGAGAGCTTCTTGCGCACGGCGACCTTGGTCTTTTCCGCCGTCTCTCTCGCCCGCTTGTTGACCAGCACCTGGTCGGCGATCTTGTCGGCCTCGGTCTTGTTCTCGATGAAGTAAACCTGCAGCTGCTCCCGCAGGAAGGCCGTCATGGCTTCCTGGATGAACTTGTTGGTGATGGCCTTCTTGGTCTGATTAGCGTAGGAGGTCTGGGTGGAGAAGCAGTTGGTCACCAGCACCAGGCTGTCCGCCACGTCCTGGAAGGTCAGCTTCGCCTCGGTCTTGTTGTATTTGCCCGCCTGGCGGCAGTAGGCGTCGATAGCGTAGACGAAGGCGTTCTTCACCGCCTTCTCCGGCGCGCCGCCGTGCTCCAGCCAGGAGGAGTTGTGGTAGTATTCAATGCGGCTGACGGACTTGGAGAAGCACAGGGCCGCGGTGAGCTTGACCTTATATTCCGGCTTGTCCTCCCGGTCGCGGCCCCGGCGCTCGGTCTCCCAGAACTGGGTCATGGTGAAGGCCTTGCCGTCGGTGAGCTCGTTCACATAGTCCACGATGCCGTTTTCATAGCAGAATTCCGTCGTCTCGAATTTTCCGCTGCCCACCTCGTTGCGGAAGCGGAAGTGGACGCCGCGGTTGACTACCGCCTGGCGCTTGAGCACGTCGAGATAGAACTCCGCGGGGATGTCGATGTCGGTGAAAACCTCCAGATCCGGCCGCCAGCGGAAGCAGGAGCCGGTCTTTTTCCGGTCTGCGGGCTCGCGGATGAGCTCCTCGCCCTTCTTCCCCACCACGTTGCCCTTTTTGAAGTGGAGGGTGTATTTCATGCCGTCGCGGCGGATCACGGCGTCAAAGTATTCCGAGCTGTACTGGGTGGCGCAGGCGCCCAGGCCGTTGGTGCCCAGGCTGTACTCATAGCTCTCCCCCACGTCGTTGCCGTACTTGCCGCCGGCATACATTTCGCAGAAGACCAGCTCCCAGTTGAAGCGCTTTTTCACGGGGTTCCAATCCACGGGGCAGCCGCGGCCGAAATCCTCCACCTCGATGGATTTGTCGGCGTAGCGGGTGACGATGATGGTGTTGCCGTAGCCCTCACGCGCCTCGTCGATGGCGTTGGACAGGATCTCGAACACCGCGTGCTCGCAGCCGTCCAGGCCGTCGGAGCCAAAGATGACGCTGGGCTTTTTTCGGACCCGGTCGGCGCCCTCCAGAATATCAATGCTTTCGTTGCCGTAGGTCGGCTTTTTCTTGGTCATTTCGATTCCTCACGATATTTTGTGGTTTTCTCTGCATAATAACCCATTATATGGGTAATTATAACCCTTTTTCCCCGGGAAGTCAAGTCCGGCCAAAGCACAGCCGGCGCCGCCGGGCAAGGGCAGAAAAAGGACCGCTTCGACGGAAGCGATCCCTTTTGTAATGAATGCGCTATCTGGCGACGCCAGCCAGGTCCCGGACAACCTCGCCGGCGATGATCAGGCCCATGACCGAGGGTACAAAGCTGACCGAGCCCGGCGTCGGACGGCCCGCCGAGCCGCGAAGCTCGACCTGCCCGACGGGGGCGATGGGCGCTTCCTCGGAGTAGACCACCTTGAGATGGCGAATGCCCCGTTTTCCCAGCTCCTTGCGCATGATCCTCGCCAGGGGGCACATGGCGGTCTTTGAAATATCCGCCACCCGGAAGGCCGTGGGATCCAGCTTGTTCCCCGCCCCCATGGCGCTGATGACGGGAACGTTCGCCGCCCTTGCCGCCTCGATGAGCGCCAGCTTCCCGGCCACGGTGTCGATGGCGTCCACCACATAGTCATACCGGGTAAAATCAAACTGTTCCCGGGTCTCGGGCAGGAAGAAGGTCCGGAGCGCCCGCACGTCGCAGGCGGGGTTGATGTCCCGCACCCGCGCCGCCGCGACCTCCGCCTTGGGCTGGCCCACGGTGGAGTGCAGCGCCACGATCTGGCGGTTGATGTTCGAGGGGCTGACCTCATCATGGTCGATCAGATCCAGGGCG
>CADBKB010000112.1 GCA_902795095.1 Oscillospiraceae bacterium | reverse complement strand
GGCCGTGGAGAAGGGCATCACGAAGGGTACCACCGATACCACCTTCGCGCCCGACGCCACCTGCACCAGAGGCCAGATCGTGACCTTCCTGTACCGCTTTAAGGAATCTCCCGAGGTAGAGGAAGCGGAGAACCCGTTCACCGACCTCAAGCCCGGCGCCTTCTATGAGAAGGCCGTTGCCTGGGCCGTGGCCAGCAAGGTGACCAACGGCATGACCGCCACCACCTTCGTGCCCGACGGCACCTGCCTGAGAGGCCAGGTCGTGACCTTCCTGTACCGCGCCATGGACGCGGACAAGGGCGAATAAGCGAAACATATGAAACCGGTGGGGCTGCGCCAGCAGCCCCACCATAATGCGGAAAAATGTTATCGTACTAATTCGTTAAAGAAAAGGAGAGAATCGGTATGAACAAACGACTGCTCAGTTTGCTTTTATGCGCTTGCATTCTGATCTCGCTTGTCCCGAGCTATGCCGCGGCGGCGGAGCCAGGGGAAACGGACCAGGAACCGGATCAGATGTCGCTGATGGCCGACGAGGAGTTTCCGGAAACCCTGCGGCTGTTGCCCAATAACGGGAACCGGCTGCCCTCGTGGATCGATTTAACGCCGGACCCCTCCGGCGAAGCAGACAAATATCATCTCTATCTGCCGGGCGACGCGGACCTGGTAAACTGCTTCTTCTCCTGGGACGGCGGTTTGGTCGCAAATTATAACGGCAGAGAGTATGACAGCGGGCAGCTGCCCGTTGCGGCGCCCGGTGAAACCGCGACCTATACCTTCACCAAGGGCGCCGAGACCAAGACCTTCACGGTCCGGGTGTTCCAGGGCTCCCCGCAGCTCAAGACCATCTTTATCGAGATCGACGAGAGCCAGGGCACCATTTACGATATGAATCATGACCGCGACCACCAGACCACCTGCACCGGTCAGATCATCATCGACGGCAAGCGGATGAATCTGCCGCAGATCAAGGGCAGAGGCAACTACAGCTGGCAGCAGGCCAAGGAAAAACGGCCCTATAATTTCAAGCTGGACTCCAAGGTAAATCTTCTTGGCATTGACAGCGACAAGTCGAAGAAGTGGAGCCTCCTGGCAAACACCAACGACCATACGCTGCTGCGCAATAAGGTCGCCTATGATCTGGCCCACGCCATGGGCATCGGCCTGGACAGCGCCTCGGTGGATATGTGGATGAACGGTCAGTATCAGGGCGTCTATCTTCTGACGCCGAAGACCGATTCCTTCGTCACCGACGACGGCTTCCTGGTCGAGAACAACAACTACGCCGAGACCATTCCCATCTCCGAGGGCGGCGATCCCACCTTCTATGTCGGCTCGACCAATGAGAGCGTCAGCGCCGGCGGCGGTGGCGGCGGCTTCCCCGGCGGTGGCGGCTTCCCCGGCGGCGGCTGGGGCATGGGCAGCAACGGCGGCCTTCTGACCAACATCAAAGGCATCGGCGACAAATGGCTCGAAGGCGGCGAGGAGACCCCTGAGACGATCACCGCCGCGGCCAAGGCGATCCGCGCCTATCTGGAGGACGCCTGGGCGGCGCTGAAAACCAACGATGGCTACAACGACAAGCAGCAGTATTATACCGAATTCTTTGATATGCCCACCACTGCGGCCATGTATCTGCTCCATGAGTATGTCAAGAATCTGGAGGTCACCGGCGGCAGCATCTTCTTCCACCGCGACGGCATGACGGAGGCCGACAAGCTCAAGGGCGGCCCCGCCTGGGACTATGACAACGCCCTTGCCTTCAACGGCACCTCCTTCGGCGGCTGGGGCGGAGGCGGCGGCGGATCCCAGCAGAACAGCTACCAGCGGCTCGACGGCTGGTACATCACCGGTCAGAACCGCACGGGTCTGCTGGGCTCTCTGGGCAAGCATCAGGATCTGCTCGACGAGACCTATCGGATTTACAATATCTACTACCGCGCCTTTGACGACGTCTGCCAGAACCTCCTGCGGGAGGCGGACAAGATCGAACAGTCTGCCGAGATGAACTTTGCCCGGTTCACCAAGGAGACGATGAACGCCTTTGACGTTTCCAGCGATAAGACCATCGGTGCCGGGACGGAGTGGGAGGTCACCTACAAAAAGACCGACACCTGGCGCGACTACATCGAAAACCTTTACAGATACACCGAGGGCCGCGCCCGCTACTTCAAGGCCGCAATGTACGACGAGGAAGCGGAGCATGGCTACGGCGCCATCTTCGAGCAGGGCGCCCACAGCGACGTCACCGTCTATGATACCCAGGACCTCGGCGGCGAGGGCGCTTTGAATCCCGACGTGGCCTATGCCAGAGACCCCGCCACCGGCGAGATCGATATCTCCGGCGATGGCAGCATTTATTTCAAGGTCGATACGGACGAGGGCTATGAGCTGGACCGGATCATCGTGGAGCCCGCCGCAAACTATGCGGCGCTCCAGAAAGTCCCCGGCAAGACGGACGTCTATTGCCTGTCCGGCGTCCGGGACTCCGTGATCATCACGGTCCGGGCCGCGGTGATCAGCCAGACGACCTTCGTCTGCGATGAGGGCGTGACCATCGACGTGCTCAAAACCCAGAACGAGGACGGCGTGGTCTTTGAGAATGTGACCTCCGCCTTCCCGCGCAACAGCGCCACCGGCGAAATCGACGTATCCGGCGACGGCCAGGTCAACTTCATTGTAAATGTGGCGGACGGCTACAGCCTGGACAGCGTCACCGCCGAGCCCGCGGGGTATTATAAGAATCTCAAAGGCCCGAGTGAGACCGGTTCACCGAACTATTACCGCATAACCAAGGTCATCGGCGACGTGACCGTGACCGTCAAGGCCACCAAGGTCTCGTCCGGCGGCTGTGAGCACGATTATAAAGCGGACGTGACGCCCGCGACCTGTACCGCCCAGGGCTATACCACCTATACCTGCACCAAGTGCGGCGACAGCTATGTGGGGGACTACACCGCGAAGCTTGCCCACGATTATCAGAACGGCGTCTGCACGGTCTGCGGCGAGAAGCTCCTGAACGTCACCTTCTCCTGCGGAGCCGGCGCGACGGTCACCGTCCTGGAGACCCAGAGCGCCGATGGCCCCAAGGTGGAGAACGCGCAGAGCACGAATCCCCGCAACGGCGATACGGGCCTCATCGACTGCTCCGGCGAAGGCCAGGTGAATTTCGTGGTCAAGCTTGCCGAGGGCTATGCGCTGGAGAGCGTTACCGCCGGGCCTGCCGGAACCTATAAGAATCTCAAGGGCCCCGAGGATACCGGCATTGAGAACGGCTACCGTGTCACCAAGATCACCGGGGAGCTCACCGTCACCGTCACGACCCGGAAGACCGGCGAGGAGCCCACGCCGCCCTATGTGACCTTCGTCCTCGACGAGGGCGCGAGCGTATCGGTCTATGAGACGCAGGATCTCTCCGGCGAGCCCCAGGTGGACCCGGAGATGGCCTTCGCGCGAGACAGCGCCACCGGCCAGATCTCCATGGGCGGCCAGGTCAATTTCGTGGTGAATGTGGCCGACGGCTGCAAGCTGGAGAGCGTCACCGCCGAGCCTGCGGCGAACTACAACAATCTCAAGGGCCCGGATGAGACGATGGTCAACAATTGCTATCGCGTGACCAAGCTGACCGGCCCCGTAACCGTTACGGTCAGGGTCGCCGAGACCGGCCCCTGCGAGCACGACTATGAAGCGGTCGTGACGCCCGCAACCTGCACCGCCCAGGGCTTCACCACGCATACCTGCAAAAAGTGCGGCGACAGCTATGTGGACAGCTATACGGCGAAGATCGCCCACGACTATCAAAACGGCGTGTGCGCCGTCTGCGGCGAAAAGCTGCTGAACGTCGCCATCAACTGCGGCAAGGGCGCCTCTGTCACCGTGCTGGAAACCCAGAAGGCCGACGGCCCCAAGGCAGAGAACGCAGTGCTGGCCAATCCCCGCGACGCGGATACGGGCCTCATCGACTGCTCCGGCGAAGGCCAGGTGAACTTTGTGGTTGTTCTTGCCGATGGCTATGAGCTCATCAGCGTCACCGCCGAGCCCGCAGGATCGTATAAGAACCTCAAGGGTCCTGCGGATACCGGCATTGAGAACGGTTACCGCGTCACCAAGGTCAAGGACGATTTCACCATCACCGTGGCGGTCAAGAAAACCGGCGAAGCACCCTGCGATCATGATTATAAGGCGGTCGTGACGGAGCCCACCTGCACGGAGCCCGGCTTTACCACTTATACCTGCGCGAAATGCGGCGACAGCTATACCGGCGAGCCGACCGCGGCCCTTGGCCACGATTTCGTGGAAGGCGTGTGCACCCGCTGCGGCGTGAAGGAAGGAACACCGGAGCTCGTCACCTCCGAGCTGCAGGAGGCCATTGCGGCCGCTGAGGCGGTGGAGAAGGACAAGTATACCGATGAGTCCGTCGCCGCTATGGACGAGGCGCTGGCGAAGGCCAAAGCCGTCCTGGCCGATCCCAAGGATCAGGATGAGGTCACTGCCGCAGCCAAAGCCCTGAACGACGCCATTGCC
>CADBKB010000111.1 GCA_902795095.1 Oscillospiraceae bacterium | reverse complement strand
TTGCGTAGCCGGCGTTCACGCCCCGCTTGTGCTCATGGTAGAGTTGGCTCAGGCAGGTGGCCATCTTGCCGCTGCCGGGGCCCGGCGCCGTGACCACCACCACGGGACGGGAGGTCTCGATGTAGTCGTTCTTGCCGAAGCCGTCGTCGGACACCACGAAGGGGATATTGGACGGGTAGTCCGGGATGGCATAGTGGCGGTAGGTGCGGATACCCAGGCTCTTGAGCCGGCGTTCAAAGGCCACCGCAGAGCTCTGGCTGGCATAGCGGGTCAGCACCACGCTGCCCACATACAGGCCATATTCCCGGAAAGCGTCGATCAGACGCATGACCTCCAGGTCGTAGGTGATGCCCAGATCGCCCCGGCGCTTGTTCTTCTGGATATCGTTGGCGTTGATGGCGATGATGATCTCCGCCTGGTCCTTCAGCTGGACCAGCATGCGCATCTTGCTGTCGGGCAGGAAGCCGGGCAGCACCCGGGATGCGTGGAAATCGTCAAAAAGCTTGCCGCCGAACTCCAGGTACAGCTTGCCGCCGAAATAGTCCATGCGTTCCTTGATCCTGGCGGACTGCAGAGCCAGGTATTTATCATTGTCAAATCCGATTTTGTTCATAATGACCTCCAGGGCGCGCATTTGAAAAATCCGTTGTAATCATAGCAGATTCCGGGAAAAAGGTCAAATGAAATCCACACCCGCAGCGCAATGGAATTGCATTTTGCGGGAAAACATGGTATAGTATGAAAAAATCGGAAAGAAGGTGGGGATATGGCGCGCGCGCAGGGGCAGATCGCGGTGTTTGACTCCGGTCTGGGCGGGATCAGCGTCCTGCGCGAGCTGGTGCGTCAGATGCCCCACGAGCAGTTTCTCTATTTCGGCGACTCCGCCAACGCTCCCTACGGCAGCCGCAGCACCGCCGAGGTGCGCGTGCTCACCCTGTGCTCAATCGACGCGCTCATGGCCCGGGGCGTCAAGGCCGTGGTCGTGGCCTGCAATACCGCCACAAGCGCCGCCATCGACGAGCTGCGCCTCCGCTACCCCGATACCGTCATCGTCGGCATTGAGCCCGCGCTCAAGCTGGCGGCGGATCACTGTCCGCGCGGCCGGATCCTGGTGATGGCCACGGAGGTCACCCTGCGGGAGAAAAAATTCATGCGCCTGATGGCAACCTACGGCGCCAGCCGCGAGATCATCCCCCTTCCCTGCCCGGAGCTCGTCCGGTTCGTGGAGAAGGGGCTTCTCGACGGGCCGGAGGTGGAGACCACCCTGCGGGGCATCCTCACCCCGGAGGTCAGCGCCGGCGCGGGCGCCGTTGTGCTGGGCTGCACCCACTTCCCTTTCCTGCGGCCGGTGATCAGCCGCATCGTCGGACCGGGCGTCCGACTGCTGGACGGCAGCGAGGGCACCAGCGCCCAGACCCGCCGCCTGTTGGCCGAGCGGGGAGAGCTTCGCCTCGAAGGTCAGCTCAGCGTCACCATAGAGAATTCCCTCGGCACTCCGGAGATCCTGGAACGCAGCGCATGGCTGCTGGATTATGATTATTAAATCTGCGGAGCGATTCTGATATTTTTTGGAGGCACATCCATGCGGAAACTTCAAAGGAAACAGCCGGGCGGGCTGAAGATCATCGTCGTGGGCTGCGGCAAGGTCGGCTCCACCCTGGTTGAGCAGCTCAGCCGCGAGGGCCACGATCTGACCATCATCGACGAGGACAGCGCAAATGTGCAGAACCTCACCAACACCTATGACGTTCTGGGCTTCACCGGCAACGGCGCCAGCTACAGCCTGCAGCGGGAAGCCGGTGTGGAAAGCGCGGATCTGATGATCGCGGTCACTGGGTCGGATGAACTGAACCTGCTGTGCTGCACCCTGGCAAAGAAGGTGGGCAACTGCGCCACCATCGCCCGCGTCCGCAATCCCGACTATACCGTGGAGCGGCGCTACCTGCGCCAGCAGCTCGGCCTGAGCATGATCGTCAACCCCGAGCTGGAATCCGCCACGGAGATCGCCCGCCTCCTGCGCCTGCCCACGGCCCTGGACATCAACTCCTTTGCCAAGGGCGCCGCGGAGCTCATCAAGTTCCGCATCCCCCAGGGAAATCGCCTGCACGAAAAAACGGTGGCGGAGGCCGCGCAGAATCTGCAGTGCGGCGCTCTGTTCTGCGCCATTGAGCACGGTCATACGTTGAGCATCCCCAGCGGCAGCACCGTGCTGCGCGAGGGGGACCTGGTATCTGTGCTGGTGTCCGCCCGGGATTCGCGCAGCTTCTTCCGCAGCATCGGCGTGCCCACCCATCAGGTCGGCAGCACAATGATCATCGGCGGCGGAAAATCTTCCTATTACCTGGCCCGACAGCTTCTGGAGATGGGCATCAATGTGAAGATCATCGAAAAAAGCGCCAAGCGCTGCGCCGAGCTCAGCGAGCTGCTTCCCAAGGCCACCGTCCTCCATGGCGACGGCACCGACGAGCAGCTCCTGCAGGAGGAGGGCGTCACCCGCACCGATTCCTTCGTTCCCCTCACGGGCATCGACGAGGAAAACATCCTCATGACCCTTTACGCCCGCCGGGTCTCCCGGGCCAAGGCCATCACCAAGCTCAACCGCATCTCCTTCCGCGACGTCATCGCCCAGCTGGATCTGGGCAGCGTCATCTATCCCCGCTTCATCACCGCGGAGATCATCGTCGCCTATGTCCGCGCCCTGCAGAACTCCATCGGCTCCAACATCGAGACGCTGTACAAGCTGTTCGACGACCGGGCCGAGGCGGCGGAATTCTTCGTCGGACCGGGGGCGCCGGTCAACGGCATTCCCCTGTCCGAGCTGCCGCTGAAGGACAACCTGCTGATCGCCTGCATCAACCGGGGCGGCAAGATCATCATTCCCGGCGGCAGCGACTGCATCCAGGCGGAGGATACCGTCATCGTCGTTACCACCCACACCGGCTTCCACGATATCCGGGATATTCTCAAGTAGGGGGCCGAAATGAACATTGCGCTGATTCTGTATATCATCGGCCGGGTCCTGCAGATCGAGGCCGTATTCCTCCTCCCTTCCTGCGTCGTCGCCCTGTGCTACGGCGAGTGGCAGGGCTGGATCTATCTGGGCGTGGCCTGCGGCGCCGCCCTGGTGGGGCAGCTCATCTGTATGCGCAGGCCGAAGAACATGACCTTTCTCACCCGGGACGGGTTTGCCTCGGTCTCCCTGTCCTGGCTGGTCCTCAGCGCCGTGGGGGCGCTGCCTCTGATGCTGTGCGGGGATATCGCCAGCTATACCGACGCCCTGTTTGAGACCATCTCCGGTTTCACCACCACCGGCGCCAGCATCCTGACAAATGTGGAGGCTCTGTGCCATGCCAGCCTGTTCTGGCGCAGCCTGACCCACTGGATCGGCGGCATGGGCGTGCTGGTGTTCCTGCTGGCCATCGTGCCCATGCACGGCGGCAGCCACATGCAGCTCATGCGCGCCGAGAGCCCCGGCCCCTCCGTGGGAAAGCTGGTGCCCAAGGTGCGCTCCACGGCGATGATCCTCTATGCCATCTATATGGCGCTGACCGCCATCGAGGTCATCCTTCTGCTCTGCGGCGGCATGCCCCTGTTTGATTCGCTGACCCTTTCCTTCGGCACCGCCGGTACCGGCGGCTTCGCGGTGAAGAACACCTCCGTAGGCAGCTACACCCCCTACCTGCAGTGGGTGATCACAATCTTTATGATCCTGTTCGGCGTCAATTTCAACATCTACTTTCTGGTGCTCATGCGCCGGTTCCGGGATGTCGGAAAAAACGAGGAGTTCCGCAGCTATCTGCTCATCATCCTCGCCTCCGTGGCGCTGATCGTCTGGAATCTGATCCGCACCGGCGCGAGCGCGGGCATGGTCTTCGGAGACATCCTGCGCCACAGCGCCTTCCAGGTGGCCTCCATCATGACAACCACGGGCTTCTCCACCATCGACTTTGACCTGTGGCCGGAGCTCAGCAAAACCATTCTGGTGCTGCTCATGTTCATCGGCGCATGCGCCGGCTCCACCGGCGGCGGCCTGAAGGTTTCGCGCATCGTGATCCTGTGCAAAAACGGGCTGAACGAGCTGCGCTCCTATGTGCATCCGCGCGCCGTGCGCGCCATTAAAATGGACGGCAAAACCCTGGACGAGGGCGTCAGCCGCAGCGTGGGCGTGTACTTCTTCATCTATATGGGGATCTTCACCGTCTCGCTGCTGATCCTCTGCCGCGATGGCATGAACTTCTCCACGAACTTCACCGCAGTGGCCGCCACCTTCAATAACATCGGTCCCGGCCTGTCCCTGGTGGGTCCGACTCTCAACTACTATTCCTACAGCGGCCTGGCAAAGTACACCATGATGTTTGACATGCTGGCCGGCCGTCTGGAGCTCTATCCGATGCTCCTGCTGTTCTATCCCGCCATGTGGCGGGAGAAGGGCTTTCGCACGAAGCGGCCTTGATGCGCACAAAAAAGGGGCCGTTGCAAAATGCATTTTGCAACGGCCCCTTGCAAGATTTCCGGCAGTTTGCCGGAAATCTTTTTGATTGAACGCGAAGGGCGGGC
>CADBKB010000110.1 GCA_902795095.1 Oscillospiraceae bacterium | reverse complement strand
GTGTGAAAGGAAACCGTCAGGGTTTCCTTTCGCGTCCAATCAAACCGTTTTCCAAACTTTTTCCAAAAGTTTGGAAAACGCACGCAGCGTGGCAAAAATGCTTTTTTGACACGCTGGCCTCCCCGATGCATCGCATCGGGGAGGTATGTTATTGATCTATGGCTCAGCCGCGCTGCAGATAGCGGGAGATGATGGTGGCGAACTGGGCGCGGGTGGCGCTGTTGGCGGGCTGGAGATAATCTCTGCCGTCCTTGCCGACACCGGTGATGATGCCTTCGGCGACGGCCCATGCCATGGGCTGCAGAGCGTAGTTATGCACCTGGTTGGCGTCGGGGAAGCCGACCAGATTGGCATAGCCGGAGATGGGCTCGCCGTTGGCCTGGGTGAAGCGATAGAGGATGGCCGCGAGCTGTTCGCGGGTGACGTTCTCGTTCGGCCGATAGGTTCCGTCCTGGAAGCCCTTGACCACGCCGAGGCCCTGGGCCCAGATGACGGCATTGGAGTAATACTTGCCCGCGGGGACGTCGAGGAAGGCGCTGCCGCCGGCAACGGCGGGTTCACCGGCGATGCGGTAGAGCACGGTGACGACCATGCCGCGGGTAACGGGACTGGAGGGAGCGAAGGTATGCTCACCGGTACCGTTCATGAGACCGTTGTCATAGACATAGTCCACATGCTTGGAGTACCAGGCGTTATACACGGTATCGGTGAAGATGGCGGGCTCGAAGACGTTCACGCAGTTCTCCTTGCCGCAGACGCTGCAGCGGCCGATGGACTGGCGGGGGCAGGTGGCGGTGCGGGTGGAGACGGGAGTATCCGCCGGGAGCTGATGATAGTTGATCCGATAGGTCACGGAGCGGGTGATGCCGTAGCAGTACGCGGAGATGGTCGCCGTGCCGGGCTTGATGCCGGTGACCACGCCGCCGTTGACGGTGGCGACCGAGGGATCACTGGAGGTCCAGGTGAAGAATGCGGGCTTGCCGCCGGTATTGGCGTTGGTGCGGATGGTATCGGTGGTGCCGATGCATAGGCTCGTCTTGCCCGGGGTCAGGGTGAAATCGGACAGGCTGCCCACGCCGAGGGAGAAGGTCTTGGAAAGATTGCCGCAGCGCACGGTGATGTCCACGTCGCCCACGGCCACGCCATGCACCTGGACGAAGCCGGCATTCATGGTCACAGTGGCAACGCCGGGCTGGGAGCTGGTCACGGTGAAGTTTCTCGGCGTGGTGGAGTTTTCGGGAAGAAGGCCCGGGGACAGGATGATGGTCTCGCCGACGTCAATGGTGCCGGTATTTGTACCCTCACGGGAATAGAGGGTGACGCCTGTGGCAGGGATTTCGGAGCTGACCACCTGCATATCCATGACCCAGTCATAGTCGGAGGAATACTGCTTGCCCGCGCTGCTGCGCACGCCCCAGAGCACGGTGTAATTGCCGGCGGAGTAGCGGCTGTCCAGGCTGATGCTGATGGTGAGCAGATAGTTCGGCGCGGTGAACTGGCTCATCTTGTAGGTACGCGATTCGACCAGGGGCAGGTCGGTGCCGCCTCTGAGATCCTCGCTGTAGCCGCGATAGATCTGCACGATGAAGCTGTCGCTGGTGCTGGGGGTGGCCATGCGGCGCTTGAAGCTGAGCATGACGGTGCGGCCCTTGACGAAGACGGGATCCTCGCTCTCGGCGGTGGGGTAGACATACCCATTGGTCCGAGCGTCCTTGGTGTCGGGCTGCCGGGAGTCGTAGCGGCGCACGGCGTCGGCGCCGAGCACACCCGTACACAGGGAGCCGAGCACCACAAGCGCGAGGCAAAGAGCGATCAATCTACGTTTCATAAATGTTCTCCTTTTTCCATGTATTTCGTTCCGTCCGGAACGGCAGCGGGTCTGTTATCGGAGCTGCGGCAGGAGCGCGCAGGCGATGCTGAAGTAGACCATCAGCGACAGAGCGTCGACGATGGTGGTGATGAAGGGCGAGGCCATGACCGCCGGGTCGAAGCCGAGACGGTCGGCGAACATCGGCAGCGTACAGCCGACGATCTTGGCGATCAGCACCGTCACCGCCAGGGTCAGGGCCACCACCAGGGCCACCAGAGGGGTAACGCCGGCCGTGCCCAGAATCAGATTGTCCACCAGCATGATCTTGCCGAAGCAGACCAGGGACATGGCCAGGCCGCAGAAGACGGCCACGCGGATCTCCTTCCAGACGACCTTGGCCAGGTCGGAGAAGTCGATCTCGTCCAGGCTGAGGCCGCGGATGATGGTGACCGAGGCCTGGGAGCCGGAGTTGCCGGCGGTATCCATGAGCATGGGCATGAAGGCCGACAGGCAGATCATCGAGCCCAGCTGCTCTTCATAGTGGGAGATGATCAGGCCTGTGAACGTGGCCGAGATCATCAGCAGCATGAGCCAGGGGATACGTTTTTTGAAGATGTCGAAGGTGGTCTGACGCATATAGGTCTTGTCCGACGGGATGATAGCGGCCATCTTCTGGATATCCTCGGTGGCCTCGTCTTCCATGACGTCCATGGCGTCGTCGAAGGTGACGATGCCGACCATGCGGTTTTCGGTGTCCACCACGGGCAGGGCCAGGAAGTTGTACTTCGAGAACATCTGGGCGACCTCTTCCTGGTCGGTCATGGTGGTGACGGAGATCACGTTGGTGATCATCAGCTCCTCCATGGTGGTGGAGTCGTCCTCGGCCAGCAGCAGATCCTTGACCGTCACGAGACCCACAAGGGTCCGCTCCTTGGTGACGTAGCAGGTATAGATGGTCTCCTTGTCCACGCCCGTGCGGCGGATGCGGGTGATGGCCTCCTCCACGGTCATCTTCGGCCGCAGGGAGACATACTCGGTGGTCATGATCGAGCCGGCGGAGTTCTCGGGGTAGCGCAGAAGCTCATTGATGTTCTTGCGCATTTCCGGGTCCGCCTGGGACAGGATGCGCCGCACCACCGTGGCGGGCATCTCCTCGACCAGGTCGACGGCGTCGTCGACGTAGAGCTCGTCGATGACTTCCTTCAGCTCCGAGTCGCTGAAGCCGCGGATCAGCAGCTCCTGGGCCTCGGGCTCCATCTCAACAAAGGTATCGGCCGCCAGCTCCTTGGGAAGCAGGCGGTACAGCAGGGGCAGACGCTCCTCTTCCAGCTCGCTGAACACCGCGGCGATATCCGACGGGTTCATGGTGATGAGGATGTCGCGCAGAGTGGAGTATTTCTTCTCCTCAAGCAGCTTGCGGAGGGTCGTCTCCATCATAATGCTGTGGGTGGGCATGTGGCTTTCCTCCTTACTAATTTTGGTTCCTTCAGCGCGAAGGGCTTAGCACAGGAAGTAAGGTACATTGCGGCCGCATGCGCCCGCGTAGGCGGGCTGCTTCAAGCAGCGAAACTCCCGGACGCCTTCGGCGGCCCGGGCTCTATGCTACTTCGGCCTGCGGATGTGCCGTTACTACTCCCAGCGTCCATGGATTTCACTCCTTTATGGTTCAATTTGCGGCATAAAGCCGCTTTTATTATTTTAGGCCAAATCACGGGCTTTGTCAATCTTTTCAAGCGCGGAAAAATGTGATAGAATGATCCCGAACACAAACGGGAGGGATGCACTGTGGCAACGCGCAGACTGTACTATGAGGACGCCTATATCCGCCGGTTCGAAGCGGAAGTGATTTCCTGCGAACCGAAGGGCAAGCGCTATGAGGTCGTGCTGGATCAGACCGCCTTTTTCCCCGAGGGCGGCGGCCAGGCCCCGGACCTGGGCGTCCTGGGCGGCGCGCGGGTGCTGGATGTGCAGGAGCGGGGCGATACGGTGGTGCATACCTGCGACCGGCCCCTGACCCCGGGCGAAGCCGTCGCCGGCGAGCTCGACTGGGCCCGACGCTTCGCGCTCATGCAGCAGCACAGCGGAGAGCACCTGGTTTCCGGCCTGGTGCATGAGCGCTACGGCTGGAGCAATGTGGGCTTCCACATGGGCGCAGACTGTATGACCATCGACTTTTCCGGCCCCATTCCTCCGGAGGACATCCCCGGCATCGAGCGCGCCGCCAACGAGGCGGTCTGGGCGGATCTCCCCTCCGAGGTGCTTCTGCCCTCCGCAGCAGAGCTGGAGCAGCTGCACTACCGCAGCAAAAAGGCGCTGACAGGTCAGGTGCGGCTGGTGCGTTTCCCGGGCACGGATCTTTGCGCCTGCTGCGGCACCCATGTGGCGCGCACCGGTGAGATCGGCCTGATCAAGATCCTTTCCTGCATCAAATTCCGCGAGGGCGTGCGCATCGAGATGATGTGCGGCTCCCAGGCCCTGTCCTATCTGTCCGCGATCCATGAACAGAACCACGAGATCAGCACGCTGCTCTCGGCAAAGCCCCTGCAGACCGCGAAGGCGGTGCGCCGGGTACTGGCGGAGCGGGACGACGCCCTGTACCGCCTCACCGCCGCGGAGAACCGGAGATTCGACGAGATCGCCCTGCAATATGAGGGCGCGGGCGACTGCCTCCTGTTTGAGCCGGGTCTGAGCGCCGACGGCGTGCGCAAGCTGGCAGTGGCGGTCATGGAGCGCTGCGGGGGCCGCTGCGCCGT
>CADBKB010000109.1 GCA_902795095.1 Oscillospiraceae bacterium | reverse complement strand
ATGGAGGAAAAGCAGGTCACCGTGGAGGAGAAGATCCGAGAAATGCGGCTTGTAAACCAGGCGAAGTGGCAGCTCATCTCCCGGAACCAGATGACCGAGGCTGAAGCGCACCGGTATATTGAAAAGATGTCCATGGACACCCGGCGGTCCAAAGGGGATGTGGCGGCAGAAATACTGAAAACACCCGGTTCAGGCGCAGAATAAGGCGTCCTGGGCCGGGTTTTAGTTTGTCCCACGAGAACATGATTCGATCAGATTGTGATCCGGGAACACAGCCGGAAGCGGTCCAGAAAACGCACGCAGCAAATCGGCTTTGGCCGCATGGGATATCCGGAATCACCCTCGGCAGGGAATCGGCTCCAGCATAACAAACGGCAGGGCGGCCGAAGCTGCCCTGCCATAGCAGGAATCACAACATTCCTACGGAGATCCGCCAATTGCCCGGACTCCGTTCTTTTTTTTGCGTCGATTAGGTCAGCGGCTGGCCTTTCTTCCACTTCCGAAGCCGGAGGAAATACCGGACGTAGTACTGGAGGAACAGCAGCATCAGTACCAGGAACACGATCAGCAGGATCTTGCCGACGGTGGTCATGTGGGCCTGATACAGCTGCGGCGCATCGCTGCCGGCGATCATGTAGAGGATGTTCTTGGTGGCCTGGCGCATGGCGGCCTGACCGGAGGCGGAGTTCTTGAGCTCGTCGGAGAGGTTGCTGAGAAGTCCGAAGCTCAGCTGGAAGTCGTTGCCCGCCAGGGTGGCCCGGTTGATCTCCTCGGTGGTGCAGGCCATGACGCAGTCGGTGATCACTGCGCCCCGGAAGCCCCACTCGTCCCGCAGGACGGTATTCAGAAGCGCCGGGCTCTCCGCCGTGGGGGTGGTGCCGATGCGGTTGAAGGAGGACATGATGCCCGTGGCGCTGCCGCCCTTGACAGCCACCTCAAAGCCCCGGAGATAGACCTCCCGCAGAGCCTGCTCATTGAGCCAGGTCACCAGGCCGCCGTGGTCCCGGTTGGTCTCCTGATCGTTGACGGCGAAGTGCTTGAAGTAGCAGTACACGCCGGACTCCTTGATGCCGGTGAGCTCCCGCTCCGCCATCACGCCGGAGAGGTAGCCGTCCTCGGAATAGTACTCGTAGTTTCTCCCGGAGAAGGGGCTCCGGTGGATGTTGGCCGCCGGGCCGTAGATGCCCGCCACGCCATAGACCTTGGCCTCCCGTCCGTAGACCAGGCCCTTCTCATAGGCCAGCTCCGGGTTCCAGGTCTGGGCCAGGGTGGCCTGATTGGTGTACATATTGCCCTTGATGCCGGCAAAGAAGCTGCCCATCAGGTTGTTGATGCCGTTGGGGCCGTCGCACTCGAGATACCGGGCCTTGCCGACGCTCTTGACCGCCGCGGTCTGCCAGCCGCCGGTGGAGATGAGACCTGTCATCTCCTCTTTGGAAATCTGGTCCAGCAGCAGATCCCACTTGGGATCGTCATAGCTGACGCCCTGCATATCCGTGAGCTTCAGGCCGTTGTTTGCGGTTTTCCAGTTGGCGGGTGTGGTATCCTCGATGACTGTCTGAGGGTTCATCAGGGCCTCCACGATGGCGGGAGACGCCTCCTCGGAGGCGGGAGCCCGCTCGGTGGGCATGGTTCCGGCCCAGTCCGCCCGGGACAGGTAGACGACCTCCCCGCCGTTCGTCACATCGTCAAACTGATTCACCGCCGGGATCGCGTCGCCGGGCCGCTTTCCATCGTTCTGATCGTTGTAGATCACATCCTTGGAAACCGAGACGCTCTGCTGCGCGATCACGTTGTGGCTGTCGCTCTGAAGCCGGATGTCATAGTCGCCGGCCTCCAGCACATAGGCGCCGCCGGGGGCCTTGACTCCGCTGAAATCATAGGAGGCCATATCCTCCGCCGGGATCTCGATGGTCACGGTCTCGGAGGCACCGGGCTCCAGGATCCCCGTCTTGGCAAAGCCGCCCAGGACCACCTCGCTCTTCTCGATGCCGCCGGGGGTGTAGGGCGCGGAATAGTACAGCTCCACCACGTCCTTGCCGGGAACGGAGCCCGTATTCTTCACGGTCACGGCGGCGGTGACGGTATTGCCGTCAAAGTTCACCGAATCCAGCGTCTGGGTGAACTCCGTGTAGCTCAGGCCGTAGCCGAAGGGGAACTGCACGGTTTTCTCGTAGTCAATGAAGCCGTCCGCCGCGGCGGTCTCATAGTACCGGTATCCCACATAAATCCCCTCGTTGTACCGCACATAGTGATAGGGATCCTGTCCGGTCAGGGCGTCGCCGGTGCCCGCCGCGCCAGCGGTGTTGGCATAGCTGGCATTGGTGTAGTCATATGCGCCGAAGCTGTAGTAGGTGGGATTGGACTCCATCTCGTAGGCAAAGGTGTCAGAGGTTCTGGCGGAGGGGTTTACCTTGCCGCAGAGGATCTCGCCCAGAGCCACGGTGCCCACGGAGCCGTAGCACTCGGACCACAGGGCCGCATCCACATTCTCGTCCTCCAGGAAGCCCAGCTCCATGGCGTTGGTGGAGTTCAGGACCACCACCACGGTGCCGAAGTTCTCCTCCAGCAGCGTGAGCATGCTTTCTTCGGCGGAATTCAGCTCCAGATAGTGCTTCCCGGCCTCGCCGCCGTAGTAGTCCGCGGTATCCATGGGCAGGTCGTCGCCTTCGCCGCCCACCCGGGAGATCACATACACCGCCACGTCGGAGAAGCTCTTTGCCCCGCTGATGAGATCGGCGGAGAGGTCGCCGGCGGGGTTTTCATACAGGCCGAAGTCCGTTCCCACCAGGCCCATGGAGACCGCCTCTTTGGCGTTGGACGCGTAGAAGGAGACCAGATCCTCGTTGAGGGAGAATCCCGCCTCCCGGAGTCCGTCGTACAGGCTCACATAGTCCGTGCCGCCGGCAATGATGCGCATGCTCTCGGGTGCATTGCGCAGCACCTCCGCCAGCTCATCCATGCTGCGGGGAGCAAAGTAATCCATCATGCACGCATCGCCTCCAATTCCTCGGCGGCGCGCTGCACCGCCTTCACGATCTGCACATATCCGGAGCAGCGGCAGATGTTGCCCGACAGCGCCAGGCGGATCGCCGCTTCATCCGGGTGCGGATTTTTCATCAGCAGCGCCTTGGCCGAGAGGATCATGCCTGTGGTGCAAAAGCCGCATTGGACGGCGATCTCTTCCACAAAGCAGCGCTGCAGCACGCTCAGCTCGCCGGTTTCGGCCAGGCCTTCAATGGTGGTCACATGCCGGCCCTCCAGCTGGACGCCCACGGTCAGGCAGGCGTGGACGGCTTCACCGTCCAGCAGCACCGTGCAGGCGCCGCATTCCCCCTCGCCGCAGCCCTCCTTTACGCCGGTCAGGTGCAGATCCTCGCGCAGCAGTTCCAGCAAGCGCCGGTCCGGCGAGGTTTCCAGCGTGACCGGGCGGTCATTGACAAAAAATTGCAGCCTCACTTGTCTCGCTCCTTTGCCAGATATTTCAGAATGCAGTCGGGATCGTAGGGAATGACCTCCAGCGCGCTGCCCAGCGCGTCATTCACCGCGCCGCACACAGCTGGCACCACGGGAACGATGCACACCTCGCCGATGGACTTGGCGCCGAAGGGGCCCTCCCTGGATACGCCGTCATCCACCAGCTCCACGCGGATATTGGGCAGGTCGGTGGAGAGGAAGAGGTGATATTTGGCCAGAGAATCCGTGCAGCGGCCATTTTTGTCGACGGTCAGCTTTTCCCGCAGTGCCGCGCCGCAGCCCATCTGCACCGCGCCCTGGATCTGGGCGATGCACATGGCGGGGTTGATCGGCTGGCCGATGTCATGCAGGGCCAGATAGTCCAGCACCCTGGTAAAGCCTGTCCAGGTGTCCACCTCGACGTGGGCGAAGTGCACACCCGTCACACCGGGGTTAGTGGTATTGTGGAACTGCACGTCCACACTGAGGTTGCTCTTTTGATGGTGCAGGTGGGCAACCGAGAGCTCTCCATAGGGGATGCGGACCGACGCATCGTCTCGGCTGCACACCGCGCCGCAGCTGCAGTAAAGCGTTTCGCGGGGAAGACCGTAAATCGCGGCGGCGCCGTCGAGCATCTTTTCGCGCAGTTGTGTGGCGGCCTCCTGCGCCGTGCGGCCGAGGACAAAGGTCGTGCGGCTGGCAAAGCAGCCGTAGTCGATCGGCGTGATCGCGGTGTCGCCCTCGCAGACGGCAACGTCGTCGTCGGGAATGTCCAGCACCTCGGCGATGATCAGCTTCATCGCGCTCACCGTGCCGCAGCCGTGGTCGTGCAGCGTCATGATCGCCTGCACGGTGCCGTCCTCATTGAGGCTCAGCCGCGCTTCGCCGTAGTCGTTGTAGCGGGGGAAATAGGTGCTGCCGTGGCCGCCGCAGCCCACGCCGACGCCGCGGCGATAGCGGGAATTGGCGGCGTTGAAGGCGGCGTCCTCCGCCTTGCGCTTGTCCCAGGCAAAGGCAGCGCGCCCGCGCTCCATCGCGTCGTGTACGCGAATATTTTCAAACGGCACGCCGGATTTGGGATCGACCTCACCGGGCAGCAGCACGTTTTT
>CADBKB010000108.1 GCA_902795095.1 Oscillospiraceae bacterium | reverse complement strand
AGTACACATTGACAACGGTGTTGCCCTCGGGGGCGATGGTCTTGGAAGCCTGATCCGTTTCCTTGAAGTGGAAGCCGGTCTCGCCGGCATAAGTCGCACCCGTCACACGACCGGCGTTGTTGCCGGTGGCGGTGACCACATTCGGGGTCGAGCCGACAGCGCCGGTCGGATGGACGTCCTCGACAAAGTCATAGCCGTCGCCGGCAACATTCTGCTTCCAGATGAGGACAGTATAGTTGGCATTTGTTATGGCCGTCCACTTGGCATACACTGTCGTGGTCTCTTCGATGGTCGTACCAAAGGTAAATGTGTTGCCATCCGTGCAGGCAGCATCCTTATACCAGCCGCCGAAGGTATAGCCGTTTCGGACCATGGGCAGAAGCGCATCATAAGCAGCCTGTGTCGTCTGCCCGGATTTGATGAATCGCGGTGCATTATACGTGGCGCCCTTGCCGTTTTCATCAAACACCAGCCAGTGGCCTTCCGGTGCGCTGACGGAGAAGGTGACGTCGCCCTTAACCTTGATGTTGGTGCCGTTCGGGAAGACCGTCGGGTTTGGCTGGGTTGCAGGAACAATCTGAGCCGGCGTGACGCCCGCAAGCCCGGTGTCGGTGATGTTGCTCACACCATCGGCCACGCGCCAGCCTTCGAAGTCATGGGTATCATCTGTGGAATAGCCCTGGTTCACCACATAAGGGGCGTCTTCGGCATAGCTCGGTGCTTCGGCAACCGCTCTGCCCAATGTTATGGTTTTAGTTTCCGAACCGACTTGGACATAATCTTCATACGTGATGTTAAACTGCTTGTAGAGGGCAGCATAGTAGGTCATCACCTCGCCGTCACTCGTCAGAGCATCCACTCTGGTCATCGCAGCGGAGCGCACCTCATCAATCGTCATGAGATCGTCGGCGGTATAACTATCTTTCTTATCTTCCGTAACCCAGCCCTTGAACACCTGGCCGGACGGGATGGTGCCTGCGCCGGGATCGAAGATGATCTTATCCACTTGCTCTTCCGTATCGTCGCCCTTGATGAACATGTGGTCGATTTCTGTTTCGCCGTTCATGAACTTGACGGTCAGTCTCGGGACCACATTACCAATTACCGCATACACCGAGAACTTCACTGCCTCAAACGCAACCTCGTCGGCGGCTTCGGTGGCGACGGTGTCGACGGGCTCGGCCTCGTTGGTCTCGGCGTCGATATGCACCACGGCGGCCTCGTCGGTCAGAGCCGGGGCGTTGAAACGCACCAGAACGCTCTTGCCCTCGGCGGGCTGCAGCTCTGCGCCGTCCTTCGTGAAGGTGATGTCCACGGCATAGAGCACCGTGCCGTCGACGTTTTCGGTTTCGTCGACAGCCTTCTGAACATTTTCAAGCGCCACTTTTTCCGCAGTTACGGCGGTTCCCGCGGGGAACGCGCCCTCCTCGGCCTCGACGGTGACAGTCAGCTCATCGTCCACCGGGATCGCTTGCGAAATCGCCGGATAGACGGACGCCAGGCCCTGCGCCTGCTCGCCCTTCTCGACGCCCCGCCCGATATTGACCGCAATCGCGTTCATCGGCAGGACCGTGGCAAGCATCGCGAAAACCAGAGCAAGCGCCACCAGTTTCCTCAGTCTCTGTTTCATGTAAGGGTCCTCCTTCTGCTATTAAAAAACTCTGCGTTTTTAGAAAAATAGAATGTCTGTTCACGCGAATTTGTGAACATCCGCCTATAATCTATTTTAGTATACCATAGATTGCCATCACAATCAAGAGAAATCTTACTATAGTCAATGATTTTTATGCATTATTCCGCCAATTAACGTGTGTAAATTTAACATTTTCCACAATCTTCCATTTTTTAGGAGATCCGTCAAAACCTGCGTTCAAGCAACAAAAAGGCTGTCTTTTTCGGACAGCCTTTTTGTTGCTTATTTACGAAAAATGACGAACTTACTGAACAGGTAATTCATGATCGCCGAGACGCCCAGCAGCAGGACCTTGGCGATCAGCAGGCCGTTGAAGCCGAGCAGGGTCCGCTCCTGGACGTGCAGCGCATCCGTGCTGATCCAGAGCCCCAGCTCCTCCACGCCGAAGGATGCGATCCGGGCGCCGAAGAACAGCGCCAGCTCCCGCAGCGCCCTGCGCAGCCCTCCGCTGCGGGTGCGGAACACCAGCAGCTTATTGGTGCAGAAGGCGAAGGCCGTGGCCGCAACGAAGGCGATCACATTGACCGTCAGCACCCGCCGCGTCCCCAGGGCCCCGAGGGCCAGCCGGAACACGACGTAATTGACCAGCACCGCCAGCCAGCCGCAGATGAAATACGCCAGCAGCTCGCGATTGAAAAACTTTCGCATCGTTCGGTTCCTTCCGGTGATTCTCTCAGCCGATGGGTTTGCGCCGCTCCCGGATGAAGCCGAGATACATCATCATGGCCGCAATCGACCAGAAGCACACGCCCATATAGGGCTCCTCGAAGATGTTCTCAAAATAGCAGTGCATCAGCACGCCGCACAGACCCGCCAGCATCCCGGCGCACAGGGGCGCATGGGGCTCGCTGCGCTGCCGGAACCAGCCCCGCAGCCCAGCCCAGACGACGCCCGCCATCATGAGCACGAAGCTGATCAGGCCGACATAGCCGTTCTCCGCCAGGATCTTGATGTAGTAGTTATCCGTGTAGAAGTACTTCATCCAGCCGGAGACAGGATTCTGCATGGCGACGGCGCCGCCGAACATGCCGAAGCCGATGCCGAACAGGGGGCTGTTGGCGTTCAGATAGACCATCGTCTGCGCCCAGCGCACCTGGCGGCCGCCCCGGGCCACGCTCTCGGCGTAGGCGGGCGTGAACATATAGCCGATGCGGTGCTGCACAAAGGGCACGAACAGGGCCAGCACGAAGGCGGCCAGCATGAGCACGATCAGCCGCCGGTCCTCCAGCAGGGAGAAGATGACGATGGCCAGCACCATCGCGATCCACGCGCCGCGGGACATGGTGAACAGGCACGACAGGCACATCATGCCCGTGGCGCCCCAGCATACGAGCTTCCAGACCGTCTTCTTCAGATAATAGGCCAGCGCCGCCGTCATGGGGGCGAACATCACCATGAAGTCGCCCATGATGTTGGGGCTGCCGAAGATGGAATAGACGCGGGTGCGCACCGCCTCCTCCGCCTGGTCGACCCAGTGCGCGGGAATGGGGGCGGCGACAATGAACTGGTATACGCCGTGCAGGGCGATGACAGCGGCCACCGCCACCATGACGCCGTAGAGGATACGGACCTGCCGGTCCGTGCGCAGAAGGCGCGTGGCCAGGAAGAACCACAGGATGTACTGGGCTGTCGCCCGCAGGCCCGCGATATTGATCGGCACCAGACGCATCCGGATCACGAACAGGGCGATGCACATCAGCAGGAACGACGCCACCGGCAGATCCATGGGCGAATCCGCCGGCTCCAGGGCCGGGCGATCCTTGACGCGCATCACAAATACCCAGGCCAGGGCCAGAAGCAGCAGGCCCTCGTCCCAGCCCGAGGAGATCACGGGGATGGAGAAGACGTCGCGCAGAAGATAGTCAATGGGAGTATAAAGGGCCAGGATCAGGATCAGCACCCCGCCGAACCCTTCGGAGAATACCGCCCCCAGCAGGCGGCTCTCCCGTCCGACCCGGCAGATCCGCGCCCAGATGCGGGCCAGGCGGCTGCTGCGTATGGACGCATACAGCCGGTCGCATTCCGCCAGGCGCAGGTTGAGCCGCTCCAGCAGTCCGTGGACCCCGGAGGTCAGATAAAGATAGGGGCGCGTCAGCAGCCAGAGGAACAGCGCCCGCAGCCGGGACGTCTGCCAGCTCTCGCCGAAGGCGGCGGCCAGGCGGCCGAGGATGCTGTCGGGATAGGCCGTGCGCACCAGGGCCGGCAGCTCACGCATCCTCGTTCTCCTCTAATTCATACAGCTCCTCGGGAATATCCATGGTGTAAACCCAGCCGGAGGTCTCGATGTAGTAGGTCTTTACGATGTGGGGCTTGCCGATGCGCAGCTCCTGGGTGCCGATGGAGAAGATGTCATCTTTGAGCACGGGGACGCACTCAATGGTAAACAGGACGGTGCACAGGGCGGTCTCGCTGTCGTCCTCATCCTGGGGGGTGAAGGTGCAGCCGGTGATGTAGCCCTCCAGGGCGTTGCCCAGGCTCATGAGCTGGCGCTGGGATCTGGGCCGCTTCATCTCCGCCTCGAAGGCCTCGGCAACCTTGCGGGGCACGTCGATGCATACCACGTCGTAGGTCAGGTGCGGGGATTCGTCGAAGGTGTTGGTGATCTCCTCCTCGTCCGTCTGGCGGGAGGCGATGACGCTGCTGACGACCTTCCAGCCGACGGCAACGACGATGATCACCAGCAGCAGCGCCACGATGGCGTCCACCAGATTGAACTTCTTGAACAGCTTGCCGTTTTCGTCCACAATTTTCATGGGATCCTCCTTATTTGCAGATCCGCGCGCAAAAGGGTTTGCTTCTGGGCGGACTATGGGATATAATGGGGCTGAGCCCTTGCGATGTACTCGTATTGTAGCCGATTTTTCGACAACACGCAAGGAAAAAGTGTCAAATGTCAGGAGCGAAGCGAATGAAAATCATCCATCTTATC
>CADBKB010000107.1 GCA_902795095.1 Oscillospiraceae bacterium | reverse complement strand
AGCCTGGACGTCGAGGCGCTGGCCCATGCCAGCGTCGGCGGCATGGGCGCCGTGGCGGAGTACCTGACAGGCACCGATTATGCCGACGGCGCCGTCGCCCTGCAGGAGTCCCCCGCCGCCTTTGAGCGCTGGTGCGACAATCTTATCATGCGCCGTCTGCAGCCGCAGAAGTACAATCCGTTTACCGTCGGTCCTCTGGCGGCCTATCTGCTGGCCAGAGAGAACGAGATCAAATGCGTTCGCATGGTGCTCACCGGCAAGCTCAACGGCATGCCAGAGGGCACGATCCGGGAAAGATTGAGGGAAATGTATGTATAAAGCAGCAGTCATCGGCGATTACGACAGCATTTACGGCTTTGCCGCCCTGGGGCTCGATACCTTTCCCGTCACAACCGGCGAACAGGCCACAGCCATCCTGCGGAAGATCGCAGCCGACTCCCACGCTGTCATCTATATCACAGAAGCTCTTGCAGCCGAGCTGCAAGATGAGCTGGAGGTCTACAAGACCCAGCAGCTTCCCGCCATCATTCTGATCCCCGGCGTCTCCGGCAATACCGGCGCGGGCATCGCGATGGTCAAGAAGTCCGTTGAGCAGGCCGTCGGCTCCGACATTATCTTTAATAACGAAAATTAGAAAGGTGGGTGATTATCCGAAATGAGTTCTGGCATTATTCAGAAGGTCGCAGGCCCCCTGGTCATCGCAGAGGGTATGCGCGACGCCAATATGTTCGACGTGGTCCGCGTCAGCAGCCAGCGCCTGATCGGTGAGATCATCGAGGTGCACGGCGACCGTGCTTCGGTACAGGTCTATGAGGAGACCTCCGGCCTCGGCCCGGGTGAGCCCGTGGAATCGACCGGCATGCCCCTGAGCGTGGAGCTCGGGCCCGGTCTTATCAAGAGTATTTATGACGGCATCCAGCGTCCGCTGGACGATATTATGAAGATCTCCGGCAGCAATCTGCTCAAGCGCGGCGTGGAGGTCCCCGCCCTGAAGCGCGATCTGATCTGGCACTTTGTCCCCACCGTCAAGGCAGGCGACAACGTCCAGGCCGGCGATATCATCGGCACCGTGCAGGAGACGCCCATCGTCGTGCACAAGATCATGGTCCCTTACGGCGTGCAGGGCAAAATCAAGTCCATCGAAGAGGGCGACTTCAATATTGAGCAGACGGTCTGCGTCGTGGAAACCGATAAGGGCGAGCGCCCCCTGACCATGATGCAGAAGTGGCCTGTCCGCTCCGGCCGTCCCTATCAGAAGAAAATGCCCCCCGAAATGCCCCTGGTCACCGGCCAGCGCGTCGTCGACGCCCTGTTCCCCATCGCCAAGGGCGGCGTGGCGGCGGTCCCCGGCCCCTTCGGCAGCGGCAAGACCGTCATCCAGCACCAGCTGGCCAAGTGGGCGGACGCCGATATCGTGGTCTACATCGGCTGCGGCGAGCGCGGCAACGAGATGACCGACGTTCTGAACGAGTTCCCCGAGCTGAAGGATCCGAAGACCGGCTACTCCCTGATGGAGCGTACCGTGCTGATCGCCAATACCTCCGATATGCCCGTGGCGGCCCGTGAGGCCTCCATCTACACCGGCATCACCATTGCCGAATACTTCCGCGACATGGGCTACTCCGTGGCTCTGATGGCCGACTCCACCTCCCGCTGGGCCGAGGCTCTGCGCGAGATGTCCGGCCGACTGCAGGAGATGCCCGGCGAAGAAGGTTACCCCGCCTACCTCGGCAGCCGTCTGGCGCAGTTCTACGAGCGCGCCGGCCGCGTGATTGCCCTGGGCAGCGAGGGCCGCGAGGGCGCGCTGAGCGTCATCGGCGCGGTCTCCCCCGCCGGCGGCGATATCTCCGAGCCCGTCTCCCAGGCTACTCTGCGTATCGTCAAGGTGTTCTGGAGCCTCGACTCCTCCCTGGCCTACAAGCGCCACTTCCCCGCCATCAACTGGCTGACCTCCTATTCCCTGTATATCGACTCCATGGCTGACTGGTTCAACGCCAATGTCCACGACGACTGGATGGCCAGCCGCGGTCAGATGATGCGCCTGCTGCAGGACGAAGCCGAGCTGCAGGAGATCGTCCAGCTGGTCGGCATGGACGCCCTGTCCGCCCCCGACCGTCTGAAGCTGGAGGCAGCCCGGTCCATCCGCGAGGACTTCCTGCATCAGAATTCCTTCCATGAGATCGATACCTACACCCCGCTGGAAAAGCAGTATCTGCTCATGAAGCTGGTGCTTGCCTACTACAACGACTCCGTCAAGGCCCTGAACCGCGGCGCCGACGTGGAGCAGCTCGTCAAGCTGCCCGTGCGCGAGCGCATCGGCCGCTTCAAGTACACCGTCCCCGAGAACATCGAGGCGGAATACCAGAGCGTACTCAACGACCTGACCACCGAGCTTTCCAAAACGCTGAAGGAGGCGATCTAAATGCCGAAGGAATACAGAACGATCCAGGAGGTCGCCGGCCCTCTGATGCTGGTGCGCGGCGTTGAAAACGTCTCCTACGACGAGCTGGGCGAAATCGAGCTGGCCAACGGCGAGACCCGCCGCTGCAAGGTTCTGGAAATCAACGGCGACATCGCCACCGTACAGCTGTTCGAGTCCGCCACGGGCATCAACCTGGCCAACAGCAAAGTCCGTTTCCTGGGCCGCAGCATGGAGCTGGGCGTTTCCGAGGATATGCTCGGCCGCGTCTTCGACGGTCTGGGCCGTCCCATTGACAACGGTCCCGAGATCCTGCCCGACGCCCGCATGGACATCAACGGCCTGCCCATGAACCCCGCCGCCCGCAGCTACCCTGAGGAATTCATCCAGACCGGCATCTCCGCCATCGACGGACTGAACACCCTGGTCCGCGGCCAGAAGCTGCCGATCTTCTCCGCCTCCGGTCTGCCCCACGCCAACCTGGCCGCCCAGATCGCCCGCCAGGCCAAGGTGCGCGGCACCACCGAGCCCTTCGCCGTCGTCTTTGCGGCCATGGGCATCACCTTCGAGGAGTCCAACTTCTTCATCCAGAGCTTCAAGGAGACCGGCGCCATCGACCGGGCGGTCATGTTCATCAACCTGGCCAACGACCCCGCCGTCGAGCGTATCTCCACGCCCCGCATGGCGTTGACCGCCGCGGAATACCTGGCCTTCGAGAAGAACATGCACGTGCTGGTCATCCTGACCGACATCACCAACTACGCCGACGCTCTGCGTGAGGTCTCCGCCGCCCGCAAGGAAGTCCCCGGCCGCCGCGGCTATCCCGGCTATATGTACACCGACCTGGCCTCCCTCTACGAGCGCGCAGGCCGCCAGAAGGGCAAGTCCGGCTCCATCACCATGATCCCCATTCTGACCATGCCCGAGGACGACAAGACCCATCCCATCCCCGACCTGACGGGCTATATCACCGAGGGCCAGGTCATCCTGAGCCGCGACCTCTACCGCAAGGGCGTCACGCCGCCCATCGACGTGCTGCCGTCCCTGTCCCGTCTGAAGGATAAGGGCATCGGCGAGGGCAAGACGAGAGCCGACCACGCCAACACCATGAACCAGCTCTTCGCCGCCTATGCTAGAGGCAAGGAGGCCAAGGAGCTCATGATCGTCCTCGGCGAGGCCGCGCTGACCGATATCGACAAGATCTACGCCAAGTTTGCCGACGCCTTTGAGGCAGAGTACGTCTCCCAGGGCTACAATGCCAACCGCGACATCGAGCAGACCCTGGACATTGGCTGGAAGCTGCTGTCCATCCTGCCCCGCAGTGAGCTGAAGCGTATCGACGACAAGTATCTGGATCAGTACTACGGCAAGTAACGGGAGGAGGGAACATTTTGGCATCTGCACAGGTGAACCCCACTCGTATGGAGCTGAGCCGCCAGAAGAAAAAGCTGGTGACGGCCACCCGCGGCCACAAGCTGCTCAAGGACAAGCGCGATGAGCTGATGCGTCAGTTCCTGGAGCTCGTCCGTGAGAACAAGGCCCTGCGCGAGAAGGTGGAGGCCGGCATCGCTGAGGCCAACCGCAATTTCGTGCTGGCCAAGGCCGGCGTGTCCGACGCGACCCTGAACGCCGCGCTGCTGGCGCCGAAGCAGGAGGTCTACCTCGAAGCGGGCACAAAGAACGTCATGAGCGTCAATATCCCCGTCTTTGAGGCCAAGACCCGCACCCCCGACGAGGGCGACATCTACCCCTACGGCTACGCCTTCACGTCCTCCGACCTGGACGGCGCGGTCAAGTCCCTATCGGACCTGTTGCCGGATCTGCTGCGGCTGGCGGAGATCGAAAAGTCCTGCCAGCTCATGGCCATCGAGATCGAGAAGACCCGCCGGCGCGTCAACGCCTT
The DNA here is from genome assembly GCA_902795095.1 of Oscillospiraceae bacterium. Next base: position 370 of record CADBKB010000107.1, on the reverse strand, counting down.
GGAGCACGTCATGATCCCCGATGCCCAGCAGAAGATCAAGTTCATCACCATGAAGCTGGACGAGAACGAGCGCAGCACCCAGATCCGCCTCATGAAGATCAAGGACATGATGCTCGAGCAGACCTACCACTATTCCGAGCGCGAAGCCTGATACCAAACGCAACCCCCCTCCGGTTTACCGGAGGGGGGTTACGTTTATTGATCATGCCTATCTTCGGAATAAACCGTCACGTCTATCCCGGATACAATTCTCCAGATTGTTCTTCATGTCATCCGGCATATATTCCGTCGCCGCTTGCCATGCGTCTTTCCGGTATTCCAGAATCATTTGACTCTTTCTGTTGTACGGTATCTCATTGAATGTTTCATA
>CADBKB010000106.1 GCA_902795095.1 Oscillospiraceae bacterium | reverse complement strand
CGCAGGCTGATGTCGCCGTTGAAGTTCACCAGGTCGGCTTCCGTGTTCTCATACAGGAAGTGGGCGGTGTAACCGGTGGGGGATTCGGGATCCTTGACCAGGGTCGGGCCCAGCTTGTACTCGGCGGGCAGCAGGGTCTTGGTGCTCTTCTCGCCGCAGCGCGAGCAGATGAGCTCCTGCTTGCCGAAGCCGGTCTCGGTGGCGGGGGTAATGACCTCTCCCTCGGTCCACTCGTGGCCCAGGGCGTCGACGCGGTCCTCGATGATATCCGCGCCGCAGGTGGCGCACTTGTAGGTGGTGAAGCCGCCCTCGGTGCAGGTGGGCGCGGTCACAACCGCGGATTCGGGATCCTTGGTGTGGCCCGTGGCCGGGACGCGGTCCTCGACGATCTCGGCGCCGCACACGGAGCAGGTGTAGGTGGTGTAGCCGCCTGCGGTGCAGGTGGGCGGGGTCACAACCGCGGATTCGGGATCCTTGGTGTGGCCCAGAGCGGGGAGCTTGTTGGTCACGCGGGATCTGCCGCAGACGTCGCAGGTCAGGGTGGTGTAGCCGCCCTCGGTGCAGGTGGGCGGGGTGATCTCCGCGACCCAGTCATGCTCGCAGTCGTCGGGCACGATGTCCAGATTCTTCAGGGTGAACAGCCAGCTGTTGTCTCCGCCGAAGCTGAAGGTGCTGGTCTTGTAGGCGTCGATGACGATGTAGTCGGCGTCGATGCCGGTGGCGTCCAGGCTGAAGAGCTTGGTATAGGTCTCGCCGTCGGCGGACCAGAAGGCAACGTAGGTATCGGCGATCTTGTCGATGCGCAGCCAGTAGGTGCCGGCAGCGGTGAAGCCGCTGGTGGCCTGTGCGCCCCAGCCGGGAGCCGCCACGGTGGCGGGAGCGACGGTGCCGTCCTGGCGCAGGTAATCCTGGAAGACGTTGTTGGTGCCGCGGATGCCGGCCATGTTCTGATAATCGTCGCCCTCCATGGCCAGGAACGCGAAGTAGGTGCTGAAGGCGAAGCTGACGTCATTGGGATCAAAGACGACCTTCAGCGTTGCGGTCCAGTCCTCCTCCACAGGGATCTTGATGAGATCCTTTGGCGCGGACGGCGTGGCAGCGCCGCCGCCAAAGCCGCCGCCGATGGGCTCAAAGGCGTCGGCCGTCGGGGTCAGGGTGATGCCCTCGCCCTCAACGAGCTCCGCGGTATCCTTGTTCACGATCTCGTACTTGGGCGCGTCGGCGGGGTTGGTGAAGTCGATGGTGCCGCCCTCAAACGGAGGCTCCTCGGGCAGCTCCGAGTCGATCTCCAGGGACTTGAGGGTGAACTTATAGTTTGCGGTCATGCCGGTGTAGGCGTCGATGTACAGGCGGTCTGCGTCGATGCCGGTGTCGGCATAGGCGAACATCTCGGTATAGGTCGCCTCGGGGATGGCGCGATCGCCGCCCGCGCCCTGTTCCTCGATGGCGCCGCGATAGCAGGTGTAGGTGGTGCCCTTCTTCTCGATGCGCAGGTAGTAGGCCTCCTCCGCGCTGAAGCCGGGCTGGCTCGTGATGGTGTCGGCAGTGAGGGCGCCGTCGGTGCGGATGAAGTTCTGCAGCGCGCGGTCGCCGCCGCGGATGCCGGCCATGTTCTGATAGTCGTCACCCTCCGCGGCCACGAAGCCGAAGAACTGATAATAGCCGTTGGAAGCGCCGTTCTTGCTGAACTCCACCTCCAGGGTGGCGGTCCAGTCGCCGGACACGGGGATCTGGACCAGATCCTTCGGCGTGACCGCCGCAGCGCCGGAGAGCTGGTTGCCGGCCGGCTCGTAGGCGTCCTTGGTGGTGACCAGGGCCAGGCCCTCGCCCTCGGCGATGGCGGCGCTGTCCTGATTCACGATCTCAAACTTGTCCGCCTCGGCGGGGTTTTTGAAATCGATCTCCTCGGGCAGGGCCTCGAGCTTGGCAATCGCCTTGGTTTCGGCATAGTCGCAGCGGGTGCATGTGCGCTTCTTCTCGCCGGCGGCCTTGGTGGTGGCGGGCTTGGTGGTGGTCCAGGCGCCGAATTCATGGCCCAGGGCCGCGACCTCGCGGGTCTCGAAGGCGTCGCAGCGGGAGCACTCGCGCTTTTCCGCGCCGGGCTCGGTGCAGGTGGGCTCGTCGGTCTTTTCCCATGCGCCGAAGTCATGGCCGAGGGCGGGGATCTCAACGCCGCCCTTGGTCTGCGTGGCAAAGGGCGCGGGGAACGCCGCGACGAGGCTCTTCTCGCCGGCCGTCGTGCAGTCGGGCTCCGTCACGACCTGCTCGGTCGGTCTGGCAAAGGCAAAATCGGTGACAGGCGTCTCGCCGGTGGACGTGATCTGCGCCTGCACTCTGGCATTGTCCTCGACCCACTCGTAGGTCCCCTCGCCCCATTCGTAGACGGTGTCGTCCTTCTTCTCATAGAAGCGGATGGAAGCGCCGGCGGTGTCCTTGTTCATATTGTCGTAGTGCAGACCGAAGCAGTTAAAATACTCTCCGCCGTTCTTGACCTGCAGATAGAAGGGATACTGATTACTTGCATTTCTCTGGGTGAAGACGGTGTAGGAGCCGTCCGCACGCTGATACAGTACCCAGGAAACGTATCTCTCCGTCTGATGCTTTGTCTCAGAGAAAATGGGCTGGTCATTGCTTCCGTTGTTTCTGCGCAAGTAGTTGCCCGCGCCGTCCACAAAATAGAAGGAATACTGACCGTCCATAGACTTGGGACTGTTCGATAGATTCATGGTCCACAGCATGGCGTCCGTGACCTCAGAGGTTACTTTGCCGTCGGCAATCGTGACAGCGGCCGCATTCAGGCCGCTGGCGTGCTTCCCGTTGGTCAAGGCATAGGCGTCGTCCGCCACGATCAGGTACTGCCTGCCCATGCGCAGCGTCGTCGCAAGGGTCCATTCGTCAGAGTCGGCAGCGCTTGCAGACATGGCCGGCAGCATACTGAAAAGCATGCATACCGTCAACAAAATGGATAGACATTTGGTGATTTTCTTCATACTTTCCTCCTTGTTCCTAAAATAGATTGTTTCATGTTCTTTTTCCCGGATCCGGCACCCCCCTTCTTCTGCATAATGAGACACTTATGCTATCTAATGTTATATATTATATATTAAAAACGGCAGCTCCTCTTTTTATAATTTGTAATAATTGCTTGATTATTTAGCGGTTTTGTGGTATTGTAAAGAACAGGAAAAGGAAATGAGGAGAGATGCTCCGTGCAGATGAAGAATCTGACCAAAAACATGTTTGCCGACGCGTTGGTGGATATGATGAAGGAGATGCCGCTGGAAAAAGTCCGCGTGCGAAAGCTGTGCGAGCGCTGCGGCACCACCTCGCCCACCTTCTATTATTATTTCCGTGACAAATACGAGCTGGTGGTCTGGATCTTTCTGCGGGATCTCTCACAGATTTACCAGAATCTCCGGCCCGGAGAGCGGAAGTCGGGCATGGGGGAGATCATCCGCATAATCAAGCGGGAGCGCACCTTCTATCAGAAGGCTTTTTCCGATCAGTCCCAGAATTCCCTGGCTGAGTATATTCAGAATTTCATCATTCGCTATTATACCGAAGCGATCCTGCACGACACCGGCGAGGCGCCCCAGGCCGACCAGCTGTTGGCGATCAAGTACCACACCTACGGCATCATGGGCATGTTCCGGGAATGGCTGTTTGAGCAGGACATGAGCTTTGAGGAGCAGACCGAGCAGCTCTTCGGCCGGGCGCCGGACTTTCTGAAAAAAGCCTTCGCCGCCTATCCCCTCACCGGAGAGAAGCTCTCCCGTCTGCTGTAAGCCGATCCATACGGCGCTGTGAAACGCGCCTGTACCCCTTATAGAAGCTCTGGATCACCGAACAAATCGCGAAGCAGGAGGATACCCTATGGATCAAATCAAAAAGTCCGCGTCTGCGGGGGCGTCCCGGGAGCGGGTCATCGTCAGGACCAGCGTCATCGGCATCATCGCAAACGTGCTGCTTGCCGCGTTCAAGGCTGTCGTCGGCCTGGCAACGAACTCCATTGCCATCGTCCTGGACGCGGTCAACAACATTTCCGACGCCGGCAGCTCCATCATCACCATCGTCGGCACAAAGCTGGCGGGCCGGGAGCCGGATAAAAAGCATCCCTTCGGCTACGGCAGGATCGAGTATCTCAGCGCCATGATCATCTCGGTCATCGTGCTCTACGCCGGCGTCACCTCCCTGGTGGAGTCCGTCAAGCAGATCCTCCACCCCGAAACGCCGGATTACAGCACCGTCTCCCTGATCATCGTCGCGGTGGCGGTGGTGGTGAAGATCCTGCTGGGCCGCTATGTAAAGCGCGTGGGCCTGCGGGTCAAGTCCGATTCCCTTGTCAATTCCGGAGAGGACGCCACCCTGGATTCCGTCATTTCCGCCTCCACTCTGGTGGCCGCCGCCATCTTCCTGCTCTTCCACATCTCTCTGGAGGCCTGGCTCGGCGTCGTCATCTCCCTGGTGATCATCAAATCCGGCATCGAGATGCTGCGTGAGACCATCTCCCGGATCCTGGGCGAGCGCAGCGACGCGGAGCTGGCCAGAGCCATACACGAGACAGTGACGGGCTTCCCCGAGGTGTGCGGCGCCTACGACCTGGTGCTGAACAACTACGGCCCGGACGACTGGAACGGCTCCATCCATATCGAGGTGCCGGATACCTGCTCGGCCAACGACCTGGATCTGCTGATCCGCAGCATCCAGACAGAGGTTTACGCAAAGCATCACGTGATTCTGACCGCCATCGGCGTTTATTCCATGAACACGCAGGACGAAGAGGTGATCACCCTGCGGGAGCGGGTGCGCGAGATCGTCTTCTCCCATCCCCACGTCACCCAGATGCACGGCTTCTACCTCAGATGCACGGCTTCTACCTCATGAAGGAGGAAAAGGCGATGCGCTTCGATATCGTGATCAGCTTCGACGCCGGGGACCGGAAGGCGGTGTTCGGCGCCGTGCTGGACGATGTGAAGCAGGCCTTCCCGGATTACAGCTTCCAGGTGACCATGGACACGGACTTTGCAGAGGAATAAGCGGCGCGGGCGCCGCAGTAATCATCGAAGGCGCATATGCTGAAAAAACACAGCCGTCCGGAAGGGCGGCTGTGCTGTTTTGTGGGTTGTTTACGGGGCGGCGGGCTCCGGGGCGGGGGCGAGCGTGCCCACGGTGCCGGACTTCTGGTAGAACAGGGCCGCCAGGGGGGAATCCTCGTCCAGGATCAGGGTCTTGTTGCCGCCGGACAGGCTCTTTTTCGCCGCATCCAGGGAGATCATGAACTCATAGAATTCCGCCTTCTCCGGGGTATCGTAGGCCTCGGCCAGGATGCGCATGTACTCGGCGTCGCCCTCGGCCCTGGTGACGGTGGCCTTGGCCTCGCCCTCGGACTGGATGATGCCCACCTGCTTGTCGGCCTCGTTGCGGGTGATCTTCGCGTCGTAGGCGCCCTTGGCGGTGAAGCCGGCGGCGATCTTTTCGCGCTCGGAGATCATGCGCTCGTAGACCGCCTCCTTGTTCTCCGTGGGCATGTCCAGGGTCTTGGTCTCGATGGCGGTGATGTCGATGCCGTACTGGTCGAAGGTGTTGTCGCAGTTGGACAGGATCGCCTCGGCGAGCCGGCCGTCGCGGCCGGAGATGATGTCCTCCTGGTTCATGCTGGAGATGGTGGTCTTCAGGGAGTTGTAGACCACCGCGTCGATGCGGTACTCGGCGTTGGCCACGCTGGCAGACAATGTCTCGATGAAGCGGTAGGGATCGGTGACCCGCCAGGTGACGAAGCAGTCGGCGATCATGGACTTCTTGTCCGAGGTGATGACGTCCGACACCGCCAGGTCATAGAGCATCAGGGTGTTGGGGATGGTCTGGGTGGACTGGATGAAGGGGATCTTCAGGCTGGGGCCCGCCCGGTCCACCACGTGCACCACGCGGCCGAACTGCTTGATGACGGTGTACTCGTTCTGACGGGTGATGACCAGGCTGTTGGCCAGCAGGACCACGATCAGCAGAACGCAGATGAGGGCGATGACGCCGCCGCGGATCTTCTTTTTTTCCGTTGTGGGATTCACTGTGCTGCCTCCTCTCCGGTGACGGTCTGGGTGCCGCCGAGGATATCCACGGGCATGTAGGTGTGGATATCGTCGCCCTGGGACTTGATGATCACGCGAATATCCGGCAGAATATCGCCCATGGCCTCAAAGAACAGGCGCTGGCGGGTGATCTCGGGATAGCGGGCGTACTCGGTGTACAGGTCATTGAAGCGCTGGGCCTGGGCGTTGGCCTCGTTGATCTTGGCCTGCTTGTAGGCCTCGGCCTGCTGTACGGCCTCGTCGGCCTCCGCCTGGGCCCCGGGGATGACCTGGTTTTTATACTTGTCGGCGTTGTTGGTGGCGGTCTCGGCGCCCTGCTTGGCGGTTTCCACAGCCTTGAAGGCGTTCTGGACCTCCGTGGTGGGCGGCTCGGCGTCCTGCATGGTGATGTTCACCAGGGCGATGCCAAGATCCTCCTTCTCAATGCGTTCGGCGATCTTGCTCTTGATGGTGGCCTGGATCTCGCTCTTGCCGGTGGTGATGACGCTGTCCACGCCGTACAGGCCGATGGTGTCGCGGATGTAGCTCTGGGTGATCATCTTGAGGATGTTCTCCGGGTCCGCCGAGGCGTAGAGGTACTTGACGGGGTCGGTGACCTTCCACTCCACGTAGAAGTCCACGTCCACGAAGTTGTAGTCCCGGGTGATCATCACGGATTCCGACTCGATGGATTCCCCCGCGGCGTCATAGCCGATGGGGATGCCGCGGATGTTTTTCGAGATGATGGTTTTGCGCTGGATCAGCGGCAGCTTGAAGTGCAGGCCGGAATGCTCCACCAGGGCGGGCTTTCCCAGGGTGGTGACCACGGCGTACTGGTCCTCGGTGGTGTGATAGAACGAGGTCATCACAATGAGGCCCAGCAGCATCAGGCCGACGACCAGGGCGGTGATGCGCCAAAGCTTTTTTGTTTCGATCTTCATAGAATCTCCTTCCTTTCCGTGCTTCTGCCGGCTTGCAAATATGACGATGGCGAACGCGCCAGGTTCCAGGAATTTTTCGCTTCCCTGCGGTACAATCCCGGCGGATAAAAGGAT
>CADBKB010000105.1 GCA_902795095.1 Oscillospiraceae bacterium | reverse complement strand
GTGCACGTCCCTGCCCTGCATCGCGGCGCTGATCCTCGGATGGACCGTCGCCGGACGGATCGGAAAGGATCGCTCGTTCTGCATGGAAAACGCCCGGGCGCTGCGTGCGATCGCCATTCTGGCGGCAGGGGACGCCGCGTTCTTCTTCCTTGGCAACGTCGTGTTCCTGCTGCTGAACATGAACCATCCGGGCATCGTCCTGCTGTCCCTGGTGCCGGAATTTGCCGGGGCCTGTATCGCCATCGCCGCGGCGGCGCTGTCCCATCTGGTGCGCAAGGCCGCGGAGCTCCAGGAACAGAGCGACTATACGATTTAGGAGGCTGCCATGGAAGGGGAAATCATTTTCAACATCGACGTGATGCTGGCCAAGCGCAAGATGAGCGTGACCCAGCTGGCGGAGAAGGTGGGCATTACCCTGGCCAACATGTCGATCCTCAAGACCGGCAAGGCCAAGGCCGTGAAGGTAACGACCCTGGCAAAGCTCTGTGAAGCCCTGGACTGCCAGCCGGGCGACCTGCTGGAATACAGGCGTCCGCAGGAATGAAACAAACTGCCAAATGACTGCATGTCATTGGAGGATAATCGATGAAAACAGGAAAGATAATCCTGATGATTCTGATTGTGATCGTATGCATCTGCCTTCTTTTTCACGGGTGTTGTTATATGATTTTTAACGCTTTTTTCAACGCGTTGGTTGAATCGGACATGTCAATTTCGGAAGAGGAGCGCGCACAAGCGCATCGACCGAAGGAAGTGTTCGGATTGACAACATCGGATTATAGAATCATCGATGAAAGAGACACGCATCAAGGCTGGCTTGGTGACGGCGAATACTATCTGATTTTGGATTGTTCTCAGAACGCAGAACGTGCCTGCAGCATCGTCCGGGAATGGAAACCGCTGCCCCTTTCGCAGAACCTGAACCGCGCATTGTATGGCGAAGAAAAAGATGGCATTAATTCTAGTTATACCTTTTTTTCTTTCGCCGAAGAGGTCCAATGGCCGCGGATAGAGCATGGCTTCTATCGGTTTTTGGATCGCAATTCCGAAGCGGAAAACCCAGAAGATGACACGGAGCTGTTCAGCAGGTACTCGTTCAATTTCTCCGTCGCGATCTATGACACCGACAGCAATATCCTGTATTATTATGAGTTGGACACATAAAAAAACTCCCCCGTGCCGCGGCACGGGGGAGTAATGTTTTATTGATAGATCTCCGGGCAAAGCTCCCGGACTTTTTCGCGGATGGAGAGCAGATCCGAGAAGGTCTCGGGGCGCTTAGAAACGTCCCGCAGCAGGGCGGAGGGATGGTAGATGGCGGTAAAGGCGATGCCGCCCTTCTCGACCCACTGGCCATGCTCCCGGGTGATGCGGTAGTCCTCCCGAATCAACTTCATGGCGGCGATGCGGCCCAGACAGACGATGATTTTCGGGCGGATCTGCTTCACCTGCTGCCGCAGCCAGCCGATGCAGGCGTCCTGCTCGGTCTGCAGGGGATCGCGGTTGTGGGGCGGACGGCACTTGACGATGTTGGCAATGTAGCAGTTGTGCCGGCCCAGGTCGATGATACTGAGCATATCATCCAGGAGCCTGCCCGCCGGACCGACGAAGGGCTCGCCCCGCAGGTCCTCCTGCTCGCCGGGGCCCTCGCCGATGAACATGACCGGGGCGTTCTCCGGGCCCACGCCGAAGACCACGTTGGTGCGGGTCTCGCACAGGCCGCAGCGGGTGCAGCCCAGACAGGCGCGGCGGAGCTCGTCGAGCGGGATCATCTCAGTGCCTCCTTCCGCGCCTGCGGCCGGCCTTGCGGCTGCGCCAGGAGATCAGAAGCGCGATGACGGCGACGACGATGAGGATCACCGGCACCAGACGAAGGAAGGCGGGATCGTCCTTGGTGGGCACGGCCATGATCTTGTTGCGGTCCACCGCGGCAATGGTGCGCACGCCGGTCTGGCCCACCACCTTGCCCTCATAGGTGACGGTGGCGGTGCCCACCACCTGGTCCGCGGCCAGAGGCGCGGTGAGGGATTCGCCCTCGTCCAGGGTGTAGCTCACCTGGATCTTGGCGGGGTCATAATTCAGGGGCAGCAGGGCGTTGATGTCCTTCTCGGGGGCCACCACCACGGAGCTGACCGCGCCGGAGCTCACCGGCACCTGGGCGATGGGGCTGAGATGGGACAGGACGGCGGCAAAGGTGAAGTTGTCCAGGCCGTATTCCAGCAGCTTGCGCGATTCGATGAAGCTGCCGTAGATGGGGAAGCCTTCCTCGTTGTTCTCATCCTCGCAGCCCATGACCACGGACAGATAGCGGTACTCGCCCTCGTCCACCAGGGACACGAGGCAGCGGCCCGCGGGGGTGGTGAAGCCGGTCTTGACGCCGCTGACCTTCTCCCAATAGTAATCCGGGGTGAGGATGGTGCTCAGAAAATAGTTGGTGGTATAGAGCATCTGCTTAGAGTGGGCGTTGGTCTCCGGCAGCTCATGCACGGAGGTCCCGCAGATGGTGCGGAAGGTCTCGCTTTCCAGGGCGGCCTTGGTGATAATGGCCATGTCCCGGGGCGTGGTGTAGTGGTTCTCGTCGTGCAGGCCGTCGGGGTTGACGAAGTGGGTGCCGGTGCAGCCCAGCTCGATGGCCTTCTGGTTCATCATGTCCACAAATTTTTCCACACTGCCGCCGATGTGATCCGCCACCACAAGGCTGGCGTCGTTGGCGGAGGGCACCATGACGCAGTACAGCAGCTCCTCCAGGGTGAGCAGCTCGCCGTCCTGCAGCCCCACGGCGCTGGCGTCCTCGTCCATATCGGCGAACAGGGATCCGTCCACGGTGATGACGTCGGAGAGATTGCCGTGCTCCAGGGCCAGCAGGCAGGTCATGATCTTGGTCAGACTGGCGGGATACAGGCGCTCGTCAGCGTTCAGCTCAAACACAGTGGAATCGGAGTTGAGCTCCACCAGGATCGCGCCCTTGCAGTTGATCTCCGGGGGCAGCAGGACGCCTTCCTGCTCCGCCTCCGCGGGAGCCTCCTCCTCGGTCAGGACTTCTTCCTCTTCCTCTGATTCGGCTTCTTCGGCCATGACAGGCAGGATCAAAAGCTGCAGCGCCAGCAGGAAACACAGCAGCAGCGCAAAAAATTTTCTGTTTTTCATAAGAATCTCCGTTTATATGAAAATCGGCCATTGCCGATCCCGTGTGATATGTGGTATATTGATTGTACTGGGTAAATTATATCAGATTTGCACGTAATGTCAATGATCGGAGGGAGTTCGGTGAAGCTGGGAAAAGCGCAAAGGGCGCTGCTGCTGGTGACGGCCCTGTTTGTCACCTTCACGCTGGCGTTCTTCCTGGGGCGCCGGTCGATCCACGCCCAAGTCAACACGGAGCGCCTCCCGGAGACCGAGGAAAGCGCGCCCGCCGCGCAGACGCGCGCGCCGGAGACGGACGCCGTCCCGACGCGGCAGGCGCCGCCGGCCCGGATAGAGCTCAATTCCGCCGACGCCGCGACCCTGGAGGGCCTGCCCGGCATCGGGCCGGTGCTGGCCGAGCGGATCGTGGCCTGGCGGGACGAGCACGGCCGCTTCGTCAGCGCCGAGCAGATCAAGGACGTGGAGGGCATCGGCGAGGGTAAATACGCCGAGATCAAGGATCTGATTTACGTGGAGGACGGAAAATGAAAATTCTTGTGGTTGACGACGAAGCCCTGCTGGTCAAGGGCATTTGCTACAATCTTCGCAACGAGGGCTATGAGGTGCTCACCGGCTCCAACGGCCTGGACGCCGTGCGCACCGTGCGGGAGACGCCGGTGGATCTGGTGATCCTGGACGTGATGATGCCGGAGATGGACGGACTGGAGGCCTGCCGCCAGATCCGGGATTTCTCCGACGTGCCCATCATCCTGCTCACCGCCAAGGCCGACGACATGGACAAGCTCATGGGCTTCGAGCACGGGGCCGACGACTATCTCACCAAGCCCTTCAACATCCTGGAGCTCAAGGCGCGCATCCGCGCCCTGCTGCGCCGGGCGGGTCCGCGGGAGTCCAAGCCCGAGCAGATCGAGTCCGGCGCCATCCGCCTGGATCTCGTCAGCCGCAACGCCTACCGCGACGGCGAGCTGGCCGATCTTACGGCCAAGGAATTTGACCTCGTGGATCTTCTCATCCGCAATCCGAACCGGGTCTATTCCCGGGAAAACCTGCTCGATCTCATCTGGGGCTACGACTACCAGGGTGACATCCGCACTGTGGACGTGCACATCCGCCGCATCCGCGAAAAGCTGGAGCGCAACCCCGCCGAGCCCGAGCACATCATGACCAAGTGGGGAGTGGGCTACTATTTCAAGGCGTAACGGAACGGGGCGCTTCGCAGTGCGCAATTCGCAGCTGCGATACGCGATCATCTATGTGATCATCACAGCCCTGGCGCTGTGCTTTCTGAATATCTACGCCGCAAGGACCAGCCGCAACCTGGTGTTCCGTGCCAACGAGTCGGCGGTGATGGAGCGCGCCCGCGTGATTGCCGCCTCCTTCCAGGACCTGGACTCGGTGACGGCGGAGGACGCCCGGCAGGCCGTGCTGGTGCTGGGGCCCCAGAGCTATGACCGCATCGTCATCACCGACGAGGCGGGGCTTGCCGTGTTCGATTCTCTGAGCGTGGGCAACGAGGCGGGGGCCCAGTTTTTGCTGCCCGCGGTGGTGCAGGCCCTGGAGGGCAGCGACGTGTTCTACAGCCGCTTTCGCAGCGGCCTGATCGAATGCTATGCCAGCGTGCCCATCATGTACTACGACGTGCCCATCGGCGCGGTGTACCTCATGGTCTGCGACAGCGCCCAGGGGGCGCTGCTCAAGGGCCTGGAGGCCACGGTGCTGCGGCTTTCGCTGGTGCTGGCCCTGGCGGTGATCGTCTTCTCCGTGTTCTTCTCCGCGGTCTATGCCCGGCGGATGCGCCGGGTCATGGACTCCGTGCGCAAGCTGCGCGAGGGCGACTACACCGAGGAGAACAAGATCCGCATCCGCAGCCACGATGAGCTGGAAC
>CADBKB010000104.1 GCA_902795095.1 Oscillospiraceae bacterium | reverse complement strand
CGAGACAGATGCAAAGGTCCACGAGTATGCTCAGATCTGCGATTCGCTGGAGCAGGAGGTGGAACAGGGACAATTGCTGATCGATGAACTCAGCGAAAGCTATGATCAGATTATTTCATGGTCCGAGCTTTTTGACAGTGCGTCGATGGAAGCCAAAAAGATGATCGTGAACGCTTTGATCACGCGAATCGATGTTTTCAAGGACTATCGCCTCAATATTGAGTTCAATTTTTCTCTGAGGCAATTCTTTTTCGGGATAAATGATGTGATAGAAATCCCGGCTGCGCAATCGGCTTGAAACAAAAAAGCGTATTTCATGCAATGGCTCTCCTGCTGTTTTAAGGCAGGAGAGCCGTTCTTTTTTGCTGATTTATTTACATATATACCTTAAAAAAACGGATATTGGGGTGTGCCTCACCTGGGTGCAAAAAAAGAATTCGTCGATTGCTGCATTATAATAGTGCTAAAGAAAGTTAGAAAAACAGCCGCTTTTGATTCAAAAGCGGCTGTTTCTGGTGGACCCAAGGGGGATCGAACCCCTGACCTCAAGATTGCGAACCTTGCGCTCTCCCAGCTGAGCTATGGGCCCTTGTAGTGAATGATATGAATTGTATGGGGTGTGTAAGCGTGTGCGTCGGGCTCCCAGCTGAGCTATGGGCCCTTATCGGTATTTGCGGCTGTTTTGCCCGCCTGTTTAGAATACTCATTTTTGGGCGGTTTGTCAAGTCTTTTTCGGAATTGTGCTGCCGGAAGATTGCGTGAATATTCTGCGAATATGATCGGGTGATCATGTGAATAACGCGGATAAAAAGGATCCGGAAGACCATGCCGTCGCCCTTGGGAGGAGCGGGTTTTCAGCGAATTGAAAAGATGCACAATTAAGACGTGGGATTTTTTTACATTGTGTCTATTTTCGGGAGGATACCTAAAAATCCCTTGAAAACAGGACGAGACAGGGCTAAACTATACATGATAATCCGTGAAAGAGTATCCTATTTTTGCGCAATTTACATAAGACGAATGCGCAGGAAAAGAACATCCCCGTTTATAACCTCGCTGCCTTTCCGGGCGGGCGGGATTGTAAATAACCACACGGATCCGCCCGGCGCGCCTCATTTGCCGCCGGCGGACGGGACAAGATTATTCACCGGAAGGGAGGAACGCCGAATGCCGCCGACGGGCGGCGAATAACATGCAGCCGATCCATAGGATTAAAAAGGAGGAAATTATGAAGAAATTCAGCAAATGTCTATCCATTCTGCTGACAGCATGTATGCTTTTCAGTATGCTGCCGGCACTGTCTGTGAGCGCTGCTGAGTCCGCCGGTATCGACTTCACCGATCCTGCGAGTTCGGAGAAGTTCGAGATCGTGAACAAGGATACGGCCGAGATCGTGGAGGGAACAGGCATCAGCCTGACCCCGACGGCCGACACCTTCGACGAGCCCGTCACCGGCGGCTGGAGCACCCCCGCAGCGACAGATCCCAAGGATCTGATCAAGATCCCGGTCAAGGACGACTGGACTGCGACGCTGAAGCTTGACTTCGACTCGAACAATGTCCAGTCCTGGTCCGCGGGCAACACCTACTTCGCCTTCATGGCGATGCAGGGCGACGACTATAAGAACATGGTCGGCATCCGCGGCACCAACTCCGCCTTCCAGGACTTCAAGCGTGTGGACGGCACCATCGACGCCGGCCAGTTCTCCGGCGGCGGCTTCACCGCCAACGGCACCTTCTGGCTCAAGCTCGACAAGACCGACAACACCTACACCGCCTCCTGGTCCGCCGACGGCGAGGCCTTCACCGAGCTGTTCGAGCTGGAGGATGTGGACGTCGACGCCGACTACATCGTGATCGACGCCTATAAGAACGCTTCCTCGAGCTGGGGCGGCAACAACTCCTGGCTGTTCACCCTCAAGAATCTGGATCTTGAGACCAGAGAGCCGACCCCCGGCCTCCGTCCCGAGGTCGGCGGCATCACCGTGGGCGGCGAGGCCATCGAGGGCTTCGATCCCAAGGTCAAGGCCTATGACGTCGCCGTGGCAGACGGCGTCACCGAAGCGCCCGTCGTTGCTGCCACCGCCGGCAACGAGGACACCACCGTGGAGGTCACGCAGGCCGCTTCCATCCCCGGCGCCGCCATCATTACGGCAAAGAGCGCCAAGGGCGAGAAGGTCTACAAGGTCAGCTTTGACTACGGCCCGAAGGACGACTACTTCGCCGACGGCGATATGAACGAGGGCCAGTGGACCATCCTCAACGAGGTCAAGGATCCCACCGAGGAAGAGCCCTTCAAGTACTACAAGTTTGAAAAGGGCATGGGCCTCGTGATGCCCACCCAGCACAACTCCATCTACCAGAAGGCGACCCCCGGCGCATGGTCCAACATGTTCACCATGTCCGGCGGCGGCGACTGGGAGGTCGTTGCCAAGGCCTTCTATCCCGCTGTGCCCCAGGGCAACTACCAGCAGGTCCAGTTCATCGCATGGCAGGACGAGGACAACTACGTCCGCATCAACTGCCAGGACAGCCGTCAGCGCATCGAGCCCTTCTATGAGAGAGCCGGCACCGCCGTCAACCAGAACGGCAACGCACTGAACAACGCCATCCCCGCGGCGGAAGACGGCTCCATGACCATGTACTTCAAGATCAACCGGACCGGCAATACCTACACCATCACCTATTCCTCCGACGGCAAGGAATGGGCCTCCGGCGGCGTCTACGAGGCCGCTCTGACCGATGTGAAGGTCGCTGTGTTCTGCACGCAGGACTATCAGCCCGGCTCGAACAACTACATGGAGCCCGTGGAGCTTGCCTTTGAGTATGTGGCCGTCACCGGCCTGAACGGCGAGACCGTCAAGACCGACGCCGAGATGCTCACCTGGGCCGCCCAGAACGCGGCGGACTACATCGCTGCGGATCTGCCCGCCTCCACGGACGCGGATCTGGAGCTGAGCCCCGCGCCTCACGGCTACACCGTCACCCTCGAGAGCTCCGATCCCGCTGTGATCGACGCCGAGGGCAAGGTCACGAAGCCGGAATACGACACCAAGGTCACCGTCACCGTCAAGGTCGCCGAGGGCGATACGGAAGCTTCCGCGAAGAAGGCCGTCACCGTCAAGGGCGAGAAGGGCGGCAACCCCGAGCAGCCCGCCGGTGAATTCATCGACTTCACCACCGCTGCCGACGCGGAGAAGTATGAGATCGTCAACAAGGACACCGCCGAGATCGTTGAGGGCGAGGGTATCACCCTGACCCCGACGGCCGACGCCTTTGAGCCCATCGGCGGCGGCTTCGGCGGCGGCGCTGCCACGCCGTCCACGCCCAAGGATCTCATCAAGATCCCCGTGGAGGGCGACTGGACCGCGACCCTGAAGGTCGACTACGACCAGAACGACGTCGGCTTCGCATTCAGCAACTACTTCTCCATGCTTGCCATGGAGGGCGACGACTATCAGAACATGGCCGGCATCCGCGGCACCAACAACGTCTTCCAGGATTACCTGCGCCAGGACGGCACCGTTGCCGCTTCCACCGTGGCGGCTCCCGGCTGGGGCGCACAGGCCACCAGCGGCTTCACCGCTGCCGGCACCTACTGGCTGCGGCTGGAGAAGATCGCCGACACCTACGTTGCCTCCTGGTCCGCCGACGGCGAGACCTTTGACCAGGTATTCACCATCGACGGCTCCGGCGTGGACGCCGATTACATCGTGATCGACGCCTATAAGACCAGCACCTTCAGCTTCGGCGGCAACAATTCCTGGCTGTTCACCCTGAAGAACCTGGAGATCGTGCCCGACGACTGCGAGCACGAATGGTCCGAGGAGGTCGTGCCGCCCACCTGCACCAAGGAGGGCTACACCGCCAAGACCTGCGCCAAGTGCGGCAAGTCCATCATCTCCGAGAAGGTCCCGGCCCTGGGTCACACCAAGGACGTCGAGGCGGCCGTTGTGACCGAGCCCACCTGCACCGAGCGCGGCTTTACCACCTATGTCTGCCCGGTCTGCGGTGAGGAATTCGTGGACGACTACGTCGCCGCCAAGGGCCACACCAAGGATCCCGAATCCGGCGTTGTGACCGAGCCCACCTGCACCGAGGGCGGCTTCACCACCTACAAGTGCGCAGACTGCGGCGCCGAAATCGTTGACGACCGCACTGAAGCTCTGGGCCATGACTGGGTCGAGGGCGAGGTCATCACTCCCGCCACCCAGACCGGTTACGGCAAGCAGGAGCTCACCTGCGCTCGCTGCGGCGAGAAGAGCACCAAGACCCTGCTGCCCGTCGAGTACAAGCTCGGCCCGACGGTGGAGAAGGACGAGAATTCGCCCACCGGCTACATCGCCCGCTTCCTGTATGAGAACAAGGAAGCCGACGCGGTGGAATTCAACGGCGACATCTCCCTGAGAAATGACGCCGACCGCACCGACACCACCACCTATGATCCGCACGACTACAAACCCGGCCTCATGCGCGGCGCCGGCTACGGCCCCGTGCCGATGGAAGAGGTAGCCGACGGCCTGTGGTACTATGAGATCCCCCTGTGCTGCGGCGCCAACCAGTACTGGTTCACCCTGCCCGGGTCCAGCACCATGATCGCCGACCCGGAGAACTGCCCGATCTGGAGCCCGACCGCCCAGCAGAAGAACGGCTACAACTATATTTACGTTCCGTACGACGCGGAGAAGCAGAATTATGAGGTCCTGAAGCTCCGCGAGGCCGAGAATCCCAGAACCGACGGCAAGGTCGGCACCTGGAGCTACGTCCCCATTGAGATCGGCGGCGCCACGCAGCACATCGCCGTCTATCTGCCCTACGGCTACGACGCCGAGAGGGAAGAGCCCTACAAGACCATCTGGATCCTCCACGGCGGCGGACAGGATGAGTCCGACTGGATGAACATCGGCTCCGTCCAGAAGATCATGGACAACCTGGCGGCCGAGGGCCGCACCGAGCCCGCGGTCATCGTCTCCCCGACGACCAACGCCAACCAGCTCGGCGGCACGCAGGACGCCTATGCCAACCTGTTCAATGTGGTC
>CADBKB010000103.1 GCA_902795095.1 Oscillospiraceae bacterium | reverse complement strand
AGAGGGTAGTGTTGCCGGCGGCGGTGTAGGAAGCGCCGGGCGCGTAGTACGCGGGCTTCTCGGCGGTCTCGTCGAGCTGCTGGGCGATCCAGCCTGCGAAGGTCCAGCCGTCGAACGCGGGAGCAGTGGCGGGCAGGGTGATCGCGTCGCCGGTGTAGGCGGTGGCGGTATCGATCACGGAGCCGTTGGCCACGTAGGTGACGGTGATCTGCTCCTTCGCCGCGAAGTTGATGCGGATCGTGCAGTCCTCGGTTGCGGAGACGGTGAAGACGTTGCCGTTCTGGGTCACAGCGGCGCTGCCGCTGATAACCTCATAGCCGGCGGCGTAGTAGCCCGCAGCCGGGGTGGCGGTGATGACGGTGCCGCTGCCGTTGACGGAGACGGTGCCCCAGGCGTCGTTATTGGAGACAGCCGTGACCGTGTGCGGGTTGAGCTTGATGCCGATGTACTTCAGGCTGGAGCTTGCGCCGGAGGGAGGATTGTAGACGCCGTTGACGGGCTTGACGGTGATGGCGCCGCCGCCCTTGATCGAGCAGCTCGTTCCGGTGAACACGACCGGTCCCAGCAGATCGTAGGGGCTCTGCACGTCGTTATACTGGCTCGGATCGTAGCCGTTCTGGACCTTGAAGCCGTAGATGCCGTTATACTGATCCTGCGTTGCGTTGGCGGTGACAGCCACGCGGAAGTCCCGGACCAGGTCGGCGCAGCTCACGCCGGTGGCGCTGGTGATCGCGGACGTCTCGCTGGAGGAGTACTTGTTGGAGATCTGCTTATAAATGGAATTGCCGAATCTGCTGTACAGATACTGGGCAAAGAAGGAGACCTGGGAATAGAGGGTCAGCAGGGAGGTGTTGTCCAGGCTGTTGCTCCAGGCATACATACTGTAGCCGGTGTGGAGCGAGTTGGAGGACTGGTACTGGAACTCAGCGGGAGGATTCAGCCAGTCGCCGTTGTCGGAGTAGTAGTAGTTCTCCCAGGACTGGATGCGGCCCACCAGAGAGCTGCCGGGGTAGCAGATCTCCTCGGCGGCGGCGGAGAAGCACTCGTTGAGCCAGGTGCCCATGCCGGAGGTGTTGGAGTAGTTGATCAGATGCTGATACTCATGGACCATCGTGCCGTAGGTGGTATCCATCCGCTTGTATTCGGTGCCGGAGGAATTCTTATAGTAGACGCCGGGGTAGGTGTCGATGTTCAGAATGGGCAGGCCGTTGCTGCTGATATCACCCTGATAGAAGAAGCCGGCGATATAGCCCTGGCCGGGCTGCCAGCCGTCTTCGATGTTGTAGTACAGCATGTGCAGCTTTCCGTCGCCGGAGCTGCCGTTGGTGTGGTTGCCGAAGGAGGACTGCATCAGGTCGAACTTGGAGTCGAACTCATTGGCAGCCATCTGCGCAAAGGAGGAATCGATCTGATCCAGGGGGTAATAGGTGCCCGTCGTGGAGGTCGGGGTCCAGATGTAGCAATGCTGGCCGACGTACAGGCACTTGAACTGCAGGCTGTAGGAAGCGTTGGTTTGCGCATTGATCAGAGAGAACGTCTTCGTGGAACCAACGTTGTAGGATGCTCTGGTGCCTTCCGGGGCAGGCTCAATCTCCGCAGTCTTGGCATATTCGGCGAGCCTGGAATCCACGTCGATCTTGTAGGGACGGTCGGGATTCGCGGGCTGTCTGGTCTGGGCGTAGGAGCTGGTGCCGACGCTGGTTTCGATCAGGCCGGTCATCGTGCCGGTGGAATAGCTCGTGGAGGAGGAGGTGGAGGGGTTGTAGATCACCACGTAGTCGCCCTCGTAGCCGCCGGAGGCGTCGTCGTCAATGATGATCGTGCTGTTGACTGCGCGGACAGGCTCCTCCAGCGCAGGTCCGGCCTCAAACGCGAAGACCGGGAACGCGGACAGGAGCATGCAGATCACGAGCACAACAGACAGAAGGATTCGTACTTGCTTCATTTGAAATCTCCTTTCATAACTCTCACAGTGGAGCGGCGGGGATCAGACGGCATCCTGCGCGGCAGGCGCAGGCAGTTTGGGAAACGCTTCGCCTCCTTCTTGACAAATCTGACAAATACCGGGTGAAAACGCAGCCGTTCTCTGTATAAAAATAATATACTCCTTGGAGAAGAAAAATACAAGGGTAAAGTTGCAAATCAGACCGGAAAAAAGGGATTGACATTCCCGACGCTCTGTGCCAAGATAAAGACGGAGGCGATCGACATGCAAAAAGAAGAGCTGCTGCGGATCCTGCGGCAGGAGGGGGAAAGCTCCGGCGAGACGCTGGGGCGGCGCTTCGGCGTCAGCCGGGCGGCGGTATCCAAGGCCGTAGCAGCCCTGCGGCGGGAGGGCTATGAGATTTCCTCCACGCCCAATCGCGGCTACCGTCTGGTCAGCGAGACCGACGCTCTCTCCCGGAGCGGCATTCTGGCCGACCTCGGGGACCATCCCTGGGCGGAGCATCTGCGCGTGTTTCCGGTCGTCGATTCCACGAACGACTGGCTCAAGGCCGCCGCCGCAGAAGGCGCGCCGCACGGGACCGTCGCGGTCGCCGACTGCCAGACCGGGGGGCGGGGCCGCCTGGGCCGACGCTTCGATTCCGCGGCGGGGAGCGGTGTCTATCTCTCCGTCCTGCTGCGTCCGGCCTGTCCGGCTGCAGAGCTGATGACGCTGACCGCCCAGGCCGCCGTGGCGGTCCGGCGGGCGATCCATGCCGCCTGCGGGGTCCGGCCCGGGATCAAGTGGGTCAACGACCTGCTGCTGGGCGGCAAAAAGATCTGCGGCATCCTGACTGAGCTCTCGCTGGAAGCGGAAAGCGGGCTTGTGGCCTACGCGGTGGTGGGCATCGGGATCAACTGCAACCGGACCGAGTTTCCGCCCGAGCTGGCGGAAATCGCCGGGTCGATCCTCAGCCAGACCGGGAAGCGCGTGGACCGATGCAGGCTCACCGCCGCCCTGATCCGGGCGCTGTCCGCCCTCCCGCAGCCAGACTGGCTGGATGAATACCGGGCCGCCTGCGTCAATCTGGGCCAGCCGGTGCGTCTGCTGGCTCCGGGTCGGGAACCGCGCGAGGGCGTGGCTGTGGACCTGGGCAGCCAGGCGGAGCTGCTGGTCCGCTTTTCAGACGGAAGGATAGAAGCCGTGAACGCCGGGGAGGTCACCCTGCGCCCCGCCGCGTCAACCACGTAAACTGTAAGGGTTCCGTGGTGGGCGAATCGAGGCAACAGGCAAATCCCGATTTGCCGAACGCAAAGCCTTCGCCCCTTTGGGGAGAAGGTGTCGAGCGCAGCGAGACGGATGAGGGGGACGTTCCGACAGGCAGACGGTTGAATATACGAATCGGTGGTCGATACCCCCCTCATCCGTCATCCGGCTTCCGTGAGACGCCGGATGCCACCTTCCCCCCGAGGGGGGAAGGCTCTGTCGGATCCCCGTCTCCTATTGCCTAATGCCTGCTGCCTATTGCCTTATCGACAAATCCCAATTTCCTCCGTGGGCTGAACGGTTACCGGCTTTCAGGCCTCGATGATGATGAGGTCCTTCGGGCTGTGGGCCAGATCCTCAACGCCGTCTTCCTTGATGATGACGCAGTCCTCGATGCGGACGCCGAACTTGCCGGGGATGTAGATGCCGGGCTCAGCGGAGGAGACGCAGCCGGCGGGCATCGGCTTGTCGTTGGAGGGGTTGCAGTTGGGCGCCTCGTGGACCTCCATGCCCAGGCAGTGACCGTAGCCGTGGCCGAAGTAGTCGCCGTAGCCGGCGTCGGCAATGATCTTGCGGGCGGTGCCGTCGATGGCCTGACCGGTGACGCCGGCCTTGGTCATGGCGATGGCGGTGGTCTGGGCCTTCAGAACGGTGTAATAGACGTTCTTCATCTCTTCGGTGGCATAGCCGAGGGCGACGGTGCGGGTCATGTCGGAGCAGTAGTCCTTGTAGATGACGCCGAAGTCCATCGTGATGAAGTCGCCCTTCCGGAGCTTGCGCTCGCCGGGCACGCCGTGGGGCATCGAGGTGTTGGGGCCGGAAACGACGATGGGCTTGAAGCTCAGATCGTCGGCGCCGTTCTTGTACATGCAGTAGATCAGCTCGGCAGCCAGCTCCTTCTCGGTCATGCCCTCGCGGATGCGGGTGCAGACCTCGGTGAAGGCGCGGTCGGTGATTTCCTGGGCCTCGCGCATCCGCTGGAGCTCATACTCCTCCTTGACCACGCGGAAGGCGTTGATGTCCTGCTGGCAGGGGACCAGCTTTGCGTTCAGCTTCTCCTCGTAGGAGCGGAACTCGGCGACGGTCAGATAGGCCTCCTCGAAGCCGAGGGTGGTCACGCCGAAGTCGGCAATGGCCTCGTTGAGCAGCTTGACGTAGCCGTTGTTCTTGGAAACCATCATCACCTCGAAGCCCTTGAGGTTCTTCTCGGCGGTTTCGATGTAGCGGGAGTCGGTGTAGTAGCGGCAGCCCTTCTTCGTGACGATGGCAACGCCCTCGTCCACGTTGAATTCGGCGCAGTACTTGCGCGACATGGCGCTGGTGAGCAGGAGGCCGTCATACTTGCCGGCGTCGAGCAGAGAAAGATACTTTTCCAGATTTGTCATTTTGGGAACACTCTCCTTTTACTTGCAATCCATATCCAAGGCTTCTCCGCAGCGTGGCGGAGCTTGAGCCAGATATTATGAAGGTGAATGGGCTTGACCAGGATCGACATCACGCCCGCGCAGTTCGCGCCGAGCACGTCGGTGTAGATCTGGTCGCCGACCAGAGCGGCCTCGTCGGGACGGCAGCCGCAGCGCTCCAGGCACTTGCGGATGCCCCGGCCCGTGGGCTTTTTGGAGTGGGTGACGCAGCCGACGTTGTGCGCCCTGCAGAAGGCGGGGGATTTCTGCTTGTGGCTGTTGGAGACCACGAAAAGGGTGATCCCGCCGCGCTTCATCCGGTCGATCCAGACCAGCAGCTCCGGCGTGGGAATCTTGGAGGTATAGGGCAGCATCGTGTTGTCGAAGTCCAGCATGAGCAGCCGCCGCCCGTGATCGCGGAGGTATTCCGGCGTAATATCGGTCAGTGCCGGGAAGATCGCCTTCGGCAGCAGGGAAAAGGGCATAGTCGGAGCCTCCCT
>CADBKB010000102.1 GCA_902795095.1 Oscillospiraceae bacterium | reverse complement strand
GTCGCCCATGGCCACCGTCACCATGGCGGCGCCGTTTCTTGCCATGTCGCCGTAAAACTCCGCCGCCTGCTCCAGCGTGAAGCTCTGCAGGGCGCACTTGGAGCCCATCATTCGGTTTTTCAGGGTCACATTGCCGATCTTCAGGGGCGACAAAAGACATTCATAGGGATTTGACATTCCAGTTCCTCCTGTTCTTTCGATTTCTCACCGATATTATAGCACACAGATCCGGCGCTTTTCCTATACATCCTGTTTATAGTAGATAACGCCCGGTTATGATTCCACATGGCTGAGGCACCAGTCCCGCACCCGCTCATAGTCGAAGGGATCCAGCGCTTCCGGGAAATAGCCGCTGCAGGGACTGATCAGTTCCCCCTCCACCACCACGTCCACGCCGGTCACCACCCGGTTTTCATCAAAGTCCAGATAGATCCGGTAGGCCCGGTTCTGGTGGACGTCCCCGGCACCGAAGCCCAGCTCCTCCCCCCAGAAGGCATACATGGGCCGTCCCTGATGGGCCCGGGGCATATCGTCCGCCCGAAGGATCCGCCCCGTCAGTTCCCGACGCAGCATTTCGTTGTAAGTTTGATCCGGCAGTTCCATGGGATCCCCTCCTCTCCCGTCCATTGTAGCACAGCGCTGTCCATGCTTCCACTAAAAACTTGTCAAACAGGCGCCCGAATGGTACAATGATAGGACTATCAGAACAAGGAGAATGAATCGTATGCAACAAGCGCCCTCTCTGCGGAGAAGTATCCTGAAATACTTCTGGCAGTATCTGTTCGGATTGGGCTGTCTTCTGGCGGTGGATTTTCTGGATTTGTTCATCCCCCAGCTCACCGGCGAGATCACCGACGGACTGACCGCCGGGAACTTTGCCGGCTCGATACTGCTGCGGGACGTGCTGCTGATCGTGGGCATCGCCGCCCTTGTGGCGGGAATGCGGCTGGGATGGCGGGTGCTGATCTTCGGCGCCTCCCGGCGGGTGGAACGGGACCTGCGGGAAAATCTCTACGGCCATCTGACGACCCTCTCCAGCAGCTTTTTCCAGCACAACAAGACCGGCGACCTGATGGCCTACTTCACCAACGACATGGACGCCATCCGCATGGCGGTGGGTCCCGCCATCCTCACCACCTTCGACAGCGTGGTTCTGGCGGTGATGGTCCTGGCCAAGATGATATTTTATGTAAACCTGAAGCTGACCCTCCTGGCCATGATTCCCCTGCTGGTGATCCTCTTCGGCGGCAGCCGCTACGGCAAGGCCATGTCGGACCGCTACACCAAAAAGCAGGAGGTCTTTGCCGGACTGTCTGACCGGGTCCAGGAGAGCCTGTCCGGCATCCGCGTGGTCAAGGCCTTTGTCCAGGAAAAGCAGGAGCTCGACGCCTTCCGCCGGGCCAATCGGGAGACCCAGGCCGCCAATCTGCGGGTGGTGCGGCTCCGGGCAATTGTACTGCCGATCCTGGACGGTCTCATCGGGATCTCCACAGCCCTGACCCTGCTCTACGGAGGATACCTGGTACTCCGGGGCGACATCACCGTGGGCCGCTTTGTGGCCTTCAACACCTATGTGATGACTCTGGTCTGGCCCATGATGGCCGCCGGCGAATCCATCACCCTGATCTCCCAGGGCGCCGCCTCGTGGCGCCGGGTAAAGGGTCTGTTCGAGCGGCAGCCGGACGTGGCGGACGACGATCTGACCGACCCGGAAATCACGGATCCCGGCAGCGGCATCCGGTTTGAAAATCTGCATTTCCGCTACGGGCAGGATCTCCCGGAGGTCTTCTCCGGCTTTTCCGCGGAGATCCCGGAAGGCGCCACCATCGGCATCCTGGGCCGGACCGGCTGCGGCAAGTCCACCCTCGCCTCTCTGCTCTCCCGGGTCTATAATCCGGAGCCGGGGCAGATCTTTGTGGGCGGACACGATATCCGCACCATCCCCATCGCCGCTCTGCGGGAGCACATGGCGGTGGTCCCCCAGGAGAACCTGCTGTTCTCGGATACCATCCAGACCAACATTGCCTTTGCCACCCGGACGCTGGACCAGGCGCCGCCGGATCCGCCCATCAGCACAAAGGTTTTCCTCGGGCAGAAGGAGGCGGCTGAGCAGTGGGTGGAGCAGGAGATGGCACAGCGGGAGAACGAAAACGACCGCCGCTGGGGCGATCTGGACGCGGTGCAGGAGGCGGCAAAGGCCGCGGACATTCACGATAACATCATGGAATTCCCGAAGAACTACGCCACCGTGGTGGGCGAACGGGGCGTCACCCTGTCCGGCGGGCAGAAGCAGCGCACCGCCATTGCCCGGGCGCTGATGAAAGACGCGGACATCCTGATCCTGGACGACGCGCTGTCCGCCGTGGACACCGATACCGAGGCCCACATTCTCAAGGCCCTGAAGGAGCTTCGCGCTGGAAAGACCACCATCCTCATCGCCCACCGGGTCAGCACCGTTCAGTCCGCGGACCGGATCCTATTCCTGGAGGACGGCGTCTGCGCCGAATCCGGCACCCACGAGGAGCTGCTCCGAAAGGACGGGCGGTACGCCCGGCTCTATGAGCAGCAGCAGCTGGAGCTTCAGCTCCAGGCGGAAAAGGAGGCCCTCCATGCAGCAGAATAGTAAGGGCGTGTTCCTCCGCCTCATGGGGTATCTGAGGCCCCACTTCCCCACCCTGCTCCTGGCGCTGATCCTGGTGCTGGCGGCCACCGCAGGCAACCTGCTCCGGCCCATCATCATCGGCCGCGCCATCGACACCATCACCTCCGGCGGGCTGTTTTCCACCATCGTTCGGTTCTTCCTGCTCTACATCGGACTGCTGATTCTGGCCACCGTCTGCAACATGATCCAGATGCTCATGCTCCAGAAGCTGGGCCAGTCCATCATCTTCCAGCTCCGGCAGGAGATCTTCACCCACATCCACAAGCTGTCCCTGCGGTTCTTTGACATCACCCCCGTCGGGCGGATCGTCACCCGGGTCACCAACGACGTGGAGACCCTCGAACCGGCACAGGAAGCAGAGGCGCCCGCTGAGGTGGTGCCAGAAGAGGGAGGCGAATAGGGTGACGTGTGAACTTTGGCTGGGCTATGCCGAGCAGGCGGGGCGTCGCGAGGTGCTGATGGCGCTGAAGAGGATTGCGCCAGGTTCGGCGGTGGTGTTCGCCCGCAATGCTCAGGAGCTGCGCGAACGTTTCAGGGAAGAGGAACCGGGCACCGTTGGTGCCATCATCGGCCACACCGAAGACGGCGTGTCCGACATGAACTTGGCCGCTGCGGTGGTGCGTGACGGGCTGGCCGGAGAGGTTGTGCTGGTTGCGCGCGGTGCGAGCGGATCGCTTCGCTCGCGGGCACGCCGGGCAGGCATCTCACAGGTGGTGGATGCAACGATCGCCCCAGCGCTCGAGAGCGCACTGGCGCATAAGGAGCTGGCAGGCGAGGGCGGCGTGGCACCGCACAAGCCTGCCCAAGAGCCAGAGGCGGCCAGCCAGGGTGCCGCGCGCCTGTCCGAGGTGCCGCGTGTGGAGGATGTTCCCGCTCCGGCTGGGGCGGAGCCGCGCAAGGAACCTGCTGTGCGGGGATACGTCGAGCCCCTGGTGATTCCGTCGCGCCCGGCCGATGCGTCTCCCATCCTCACGATTGCCTCCGGCCGCGGTGGCGTGGGCAAGACCTCGCTGATTGCGCTTATGGCGAGCCTGGCGGGGTCGTGGGGAATGGATGTCGCCGTGGTAGACCTCGATTTGTCATGCGGCAACCTGCACACGTGCTTTGGCGTGCCCAAGGGCCCCGACCTGCTGCGCATCGCCCCAGGCGGGACTCCTACGGCCGAATCGATGGGAAGGTCGAGCATCCGCTGCAACGACCACGTGCACCTTTGGGGGCCTTGCGAGCGCCCGGAGATGGCCGAGCTGGTGATGCCGCACGTGGCGACGCTGCTCTCGTACCTCTCTACGCGCTACGACCTGGTGCTGGTAGACACCTCAACCACCTTTACCGATGGCGTGGCACAGGCCGTGCAGTCGTGCGATCGCCTGCTGGTCGTGCATGACGAGAGGCCGGGAGCCGTTGCCTCGGCCGCACGGGTCAGCGCACTGGCCGTGCGCCTAGGTGTGGCGCGCACTAGGATCGTGCGCGTCGTCAACCTGGGCGACCCGCGCGTCAAGCCCAACGCCTTCGAGGGCCGTGCCGAGGTGGGCCTTGAGACCGCGCGTATACATCGCGTGATAGACGGGGGCATCGAGGCCGAGGAGCTCTTCTCGGGCGGCAAGGTCGACGAGCTTGCGGGCATCGATTCCACAATGACGATGTGCACCGCATCGCTTCTGGCGCAGACGCTGACCGAGCTGGGCCGTCTGCCCGACAACGAGGCTGCGCGCAAGGCGGCCGAGTACCAGACGAAGAAGCGGCGGCTCGCGTTTTTTGGCAAACATAGGGAGGCAGTGTAATGACGGTCTTGGAGCGCGTGCGCGAGCAGGAGTCCCGCGCCGGTGCGCTTGAGCAGACAGCGCAGGTCGAGGCTGCAGCCGGCGGCGACGAGCTGTCCTCCACGCTGAAGCGAGAGCTGGTTGGCCGCCTTGGGCTTGCCACCGTGGCCTCCATGGTTGCCACGCCCGACACCGAGCAGGCACGCGCGGAGCTGCGTGTTACCTGTCAGGCCATCCTCAACGAGGAGCGGTTCTCGCGCCTCCTGCCGGCGGAGCGCGAGGAGCTCACGTCGCGCGTGCTGGACGAGGTGGTGGGCTTGGGGCCGATACAGCCCCTGCTGGACGACGACCGCGTGTCGGAGGTCATGGTCAACGGCTGCGCGTCCCTCTACTACGAGCGGGATGGACAGCTGCATCCCGCGAGCATGCGCTTCGAGTCGCCCGAGCAGATCCTCATGGTGGTCGACCGCATCCTTGCCCCCTTGGGCCGGCGCCTCGACAAGAGCTCGCCTCTGGTAAACGCGCGCCTTGCCAACGGCGACCGCGTGAACGCCGTGGCTGCCCCGGTGGGCATCGACGGGCCGTATGTGACCATCAGGAAGTTCTCGAATCGCATCACCTCGCTCGAGAGGCTCGTGGAGCTTGGCTCTTTGCCGCAGTGGTACGCCACGCTGCTGAGTTGGGCCGTACGGCTGCGCCAGGACATTGCCGTGGCC
>CADBKB010000101.1 GCA_902795095.1 Oscillospiraceae bacterium | reverse complement strand
CGGGAGCGCGAGGTGGGCAAGGACGTGCTTTTTGTCACCGAGGTGTCGAAAACCGTGGACGGGGTCAAGCTCCTGGACAAGGTCAGCTTCATTGCCAACCGGAATGAAAAAATCGCCTTCGTGGGCGAAAACGAGCTGGCCCAGACCACCATGTTCAAGCTGCTTATGGGCGAGCTGGAGCCCGACGAGGGCACCATCAAATGGGGCGTGAGCACCTCACGCAGCTACTTCCCGAAGGACAACACAGAGTATTTCGAGGGCCACGACGAGACCCTGGTGGACTGGATGCGCCCCTTCTCCGAGAAAAAGGACGACGTCTATCTGCGGGGCTTCCTGGGCCGCATGCTCTTCTCCGGCGACGACGTGTTCAAATCCGTCAAGGTGCTCTCCGGCGGCGAGAAGGTGCGCTGCATGCTCTCGCGGATGATGCTCTCCGGCGCCAACTGCATCCTGCTGGATCAGCCCACCAACCACCTGGACATGGAATCCATCCAGGCGGTCAACAAGGGCATCTGCGCCTTCCCCGGCAACGTCTTCCTGGCCAGCCACGACCATGAGATGCTCCAGTCCACCGCCGATCGGATCATCGAGTTCCTGCCCGACGGCAGCATCTGCGACCGCCTGTGCAGCTATGACGAGTATCTGGAGTACCGGCAGAACGAGCTGGCGCAGAAATAGACGAAACCGCTTGCTTTTTGGAATATCCGCAGTATAATAACTATGCAAATAATAAACTGCATTTCTTCAAAGGAGGTACCCTATATGAAGCTTTGCCCGAAATGCAACACCCAGCTGGAAGACGCCGCCGCGTTCTGCCCGAACTGCGGCACACAGTTCATTCCCAACGCCACCGTGACCCAGCAGCCTTATGTTCCCGTCGACAGCGCCGACCACACCGCGGAATTTGACTCCGCCGACATCCGTGAGAACAAGCTCTTCGCCGCGATCTGCTACGTTGCCAGCTTCCTGGGCATCATCGTCGCCCTGCTGGCCGCCAAGGACTCCCCCTTCGTCAAGTTCCATATCCGCGAAAGCCTCAAGATCGCCATCACCGAGATCATTCTCATTCTGATCGCCGTTGTCGGTATGATCACCATCATCGTTTCCATCGCCGCCTACATCTGCATCATCATCCTGGCAGTGGTGGAGGTCATCTGCTTCATCCGCACCCTGAAGGGCCGGGCCGTGGAGGCTCCGATCGTCAAGGGTCTGAACTTCCTCAAGTAATCCTTTGCAAAGCAGCCGCCGGAACGCTCCGGCGGCTGTTTTTTTGCATAAAAAAGCGGAGCTGCCATGCAGCTCCGCTTCGTTGTTAAGTAAGGATTATTCGGCAGTTTCCTGTGCCTCTTCGGCGGCCTCTTCCACGGCCTCCTCCGCATCCTCATAGGCTTCCGTGGGAGCGTTGTCCTGATAGACGACCACGTCCTCCTCGGCAACGGGAGCGGGAGCGGGCTGATTCAGCAGCGCACGGATGGACAGGGAGATCCGCTTGTTCTCCGCGTCGATGTCGATGATCTTGGCCTGGACTTCCTGGCCCTCAGAGAGCACGTCCTCGGGCTTGTCGATGCGGCGATCCGCGATCTGGGAGATGTGGATCAGGCCGTCGACGCCGGGGATGATCTCGGCAAAGGCGCCGAAGGTCATGAGCTTGACGATCTTGACGTCGGCGACGTCGCCCACGTTGAAGCGGCTCATGAACTGGTTCCAGGGGTTCATCTCCGCGGTCTTGTAGCCTCGGCCGGGCTCTTGATGCGGCGCCAGCTCAGCTCGGAGACATGGACCATGCCGTCCACACCGCCGATATCGACGAACGCGCCATAGGAAGTGAGGGACTTGACAACGCCATGATACTTCTTACCAACCTCGATCTCGGACCAGATCTTCTCGACCGCAGCGCGGCGAAGCTCGGCGTTGACCGCACGGATGGAGCCGACAACTCTGCGGCGGGCGCGGTTGACCTCGGTGATCTTCATCTTGACGGTCTTGCCCTTCAGGGAGGACAGCTCGCCGCCCCGGGCGATGCCGGACTGGGAGGCGGGGATAAAGACGCGGATGCCCTTGATGTTGGCAACGACGCCGCCCTTGTTCTCCTCGGTGATGGTGCCTTCGATGACTTCTTTGTTTTCGCAGATGGCTTCGATCTCATCCCAGACCTTCATGCCATCGAGCTTCTTCTTGGAAAGCTGAACCGTGCCTTCGGCATCGTTCACGCGGACCACAAAGACTTCGATCTCATCGCCGATCTTGAGGATGTCTTCGGGCTTCTGGTTGGGATCAGTGCTGACCTCGTCTGCCGGGATATAGCCGGCGTGCTTGGTGCCCAGATCTACCTGAACCTCAGTCGCGTTGATCGCGACAACTGTGCCGAGGACCTTATCTCCCGTGTTCAAAGTTTTGATGGACTGCTCCAAGAGCTGCTCAAAGCTCTCCTCGGGTACAGTCTCAACATTGGTGATTTCGCTCATAGTCTTGTTGACCTCCTTAATTATCCACGCGGGAGTCGATGCCCCGGCAGTGATGCCAATTCTGGCGGCGTCCTGAAAATGTATTTCGGCCAGCTCCGATGCATTGTCTACCATCACAACCTGACCGCAAAACTGCCGGCAGATGGTGGCGAGACGACCGGTGTTGGCGCTGGCTTTGTCGCCCACGACGATCATTGCGTCGCATGTTCGCGCTAGGTCCGATGCCTCAGCCTGCCTTTTTTCAGTCGCTTCGCATATTGTATCAAATAAATCGCAATTTGTACATCTTTTTTTTATAATTTCCGCGCAAGTTTCCCAATTTTTTTTTGTAGAGGTGGTCTGCATCACCAAAGTCAGGGGTTTTTCGCGGTTTTGTTCGTCGCTTTGCAGCCAATCTTCCAGTTCCCGGGCGTTTTCAAACACCAGAGCTCCCTCGCACCAGCCCGCGATGGCCTCCACCTCCGGGTGGGAACGGGTGCCGATGATGAGGACCTGCCTTCCCTCTGCCTGGGCCGCGCTGACGATCCGGTGGATCCGCTTGACGAAGGGGCAGGTGGCATCGATGATCTCCACACCGCGGCGCTCCAGCTCGGCATACACCGCCCGGGATACTCCGTGGCTGCGGATGATGACGGCGCGGTCCGTCTCTGTGAGCTCCGACGTCGAGTCGATGGCACGGATGCCCAGGGCTTCAAAATGGGCGACGGCATGGCGATTGTGGATGATGGGCCCAAGGGTGACGGCCCGCTTCCCTTCCGCCGCGGCCTGCTCCACCATCTGCACCGCCCGGCTGACGCCGAAGCAGTAGCCGGCGGTTTCTGCCTGCAGGATCTGCATATCAGCCAAGCCGCTGCGCGGCGATTTCCAGCAGGCGGGCGATGGTCTGCTCTACATTTAGATAAGAGGTATCCACCAAAACGGCGTCCTCCGCACGGCGCAGGGGGGCGATGGGCCGGCTCATATCCTGCGCATCGCGCTGAATGATCTCGGCTAATATCTTCTTTTCGTCCACCTTCTGTCCCGCCGCGCGGTGCTGGTCGATGCGGCGCTGGGCGCGGATCTCCGGGGCGGCTGTGAGATAGATCTTGAGATCCGCATTCGGCAGCACCACGGTGCCGATGTCCCGGCCGTCCATAACCACGTCATAGTTTTTTGCAAGATCCCGCTGGGTATCGAGCAAGAAGTCCCTGACAACCTTATGGGCGGAAATGGTGGAGGCGATCATGCTCATCTCCGGGGTGCGGATCTCATCGGTGACGTCCGCCCCGTTGAGGATCATGTGCTGCAGCCCGGTTTCATCATAGGTGATTTCCAGATTCACGTCGCCGATGAGACGGGTGATCCCGTCCACATCCTTCGGGCCGATGCCCATGAGATCCATATGGTAGCCCACCGTGCGATAGATGGCGCCGGTATCCACATAGACAAAGCCCAGGGCCTGGGCCAGGCGCTTGGCCATGGTGGATTTTCCGGCCCCGGCGGGCCCGTCGATGGCGATGGAACGATGTTTCATTGTATCAGTGATCCTTTCCGATGTATTTCGCAGCGCCAAGGCCCGCGGCATGGCCCGTGGCCCAGGCAATCTGCAGATTAAAGCCGCCGGTATAGGCGTCGCAGTCGATGAGCTCTCCGGCAAAAAACAGGCCGGGGATGCGCTTCGAGGCCATGGTGGCGGGGTCGATCTCCCGAACATTGACGCCGCCGCGGGTGACGATGGCCTCATCGATGGGCCGAGGTCCGGCAACGGCGATCTCGAAGCCCTTGGTCAGCTCGCACAGCCGCCGGCGCTGGGCGCGGGTGACGGAGTGGACCTTCTGACCGGGGTCGATGCCGCTGCGGCGAATGATCACGGGGATCAGCTTCGCGGGAAACAGATCGCACAGAGCGTTTTCAAAATTGCGGTTCTTATATTTTTCAAAATCCCGCAGGATCCGCGCGTCCAGCGCCTGCGCGTCCAGCGCCGGCTTCAGATCGATCACGGCGCGGCAGCGCTCGCCGGGCTCCATATGGGCCGAGGCGGACAGCACCAGCGGACCGGACAGGCCGAAATGGGTGAACAGCAGCTCGCCGAATTCGCTGAACAGCAGCTTTTTCTTCGGGCCGTACAGCCGCAGCTCCACATTCCTCAGGGAGAGCCCCTGGGCCATTTCGCAGAAGCCGCCGTCCTCCTCCAGCGGGACGAGGCTCGGCTGCGGCGGGACGACGGTGTGGCCGTGGGCCTGTGCAAACCGCAGCCCGTCGCCGGTGGAGCCGGTGAGGGGGTAGCTGCATCCGCCGGTGGCGAGGATGACCGCGTCGGCTTTCCGCTCCCTGCCGCCGGTCATGACGCCGCAGCAGCGTCCGTCTTCGATCCGCAGATCCGTGACCTGCGCCTGCTCCACCCGCACGCCGGCGCGCCTGAGCTCCTTTTTCAAGGCGTCCACAACGCTGGCGGCCTTGTCGGACTCCGGAAACACCCTTCTTCCCCGCTCGGTTTTCAGGGGGCAGTCGGCGGCGCTGAAAAAGGCCTTGGTGCTCTCCGGCGGAAAGGCGTTCATTGCGGAGTAGAGAAATTTCCCGTTGCGGGGGATCTGGCGGAGGGCCTCCTCGGGGGTGCAGTCATTGGTCACGTTGCACCGGCCCTTGCCGGTGATGGCCAGCTTCTTGCCCAGCCGGTCGTTTTTTTCCAGCAGGCGCACCTTGCAGCCCTGCCTGGCCGCGGTGATGGCGGCCATCATGCCGGCGGGTCCGCCGCCGACGACGATCAGCTTGCCCGCCATATCAGAGGGGCACCTTCTCGTAGACCTCGTACTCGTCCCAGATGCGCTCGAGGTTATTGAGCTTGCGGGAGAGCTCCTTCTCTCTGCGCTGGGCCGTGGCAACCACAAGGGCATTGATGAGGCTCAGCGGGGCAGCCAGGGAGTCCACCAGGGAAACCATGTCGCTCTTGGCAACCAGCACGTGGTCGGAGCAGCGGCCCACGGGGGAATCCTTGTCGTCCGTCAGGCCGATGACCGTGGCGCCCACATCGTGGCAGTAGCGGATACCCTTGATGGTGCTGGAGGAATAGCGCGGGAAGGAGATGCCGATCACCACATCCCGGGAATTGACCCGGACGATCTGCTCAAACATGGTGCCGGTGCCGGAATTGGTGACGAGGCGGACATTATCGAACATATAATTGAAATAAAAGCCCAGGAAGGTTGCAAGGGACGCCGAGGACCGCACGCCGAGGATATAGATATTCTCCGCCTTGACGATGGCGTTGACGGCGGCGTCGAAGGCGGCGCGGTCCACGGTCTCATTGGTCATGCGGATCTTGTCGATGTCGGTCTGCAGGACCATGGATACCACGTCCTGATTGCCGATGCGGTCGTTGGTCACCTCGATGCGCTGCACGGAGGTCAGCCGGTTGAGGATCATGGCCTGCAGGGCCTTCTGCATGGAGGGATATCCCTCATAGCCCAGCTCGACGGCAAACCGTACCACGGTGGATTCAGACACGCCGACGGTCTTGCCCAGCCGGCTGGCGGTCATGAACGCAGCCTTGTCGTAGGACTCGATGATGTACTTCGCAATGAGCTTCTGCCCCTTGGAGAAGCCCGGCATATTGTTCTGAATGATGGTGAGGATATCGGAATTCAAATGAATCTCCTCCTTTGTATTTCTGTTTTGAGCTACAAGGGGAAACCGTATGCTCATTCTACTCAAAAATAAGCAAAAATGCAAGAACAATTATTTGTCCCTGCATTTTTATCAGTTTCTCAGTGGGCGTCAATCCATCAGCGCCTCGATTTCCTCCCGCGTCAGCGGACGCCATGCGCCGGATGCGAGCTCGCCCAGGCGCACGGGGCCTTCGCTGATGCGGCGCAGCCGGGTCACATGCAGGCCCGCGCTGTCGCACATCCGGCGGATCTGGCGGTTCTTCCCCTCGCGGATGGTGATCTCCAGCAGGGCGCCGTCGTCCCTGGCGCTGCGCAGACGCACCCGGGGCGGTGTGATGGGCTCGCCCTCCAGCTCCCGCATCGAGGACAGCTGCTTCAGCTTTTCCGGGCCAAAGCCGTTGACCCAGGCCAGATAGGTCTTGGGGATCTCGTTTCTGGGGTGCATGACCCGGTTGGCAAACGCGCCGTCATTGGTCATCAGAAGCAGCCCCTCGGAGTTGAGGTCCAGCCGCCCCACGGGGTAGACTCTCGCGCCGCAGTCCGCCACCAGCTCGCACACGGTGCGGCGGCCATGCTCGTCAGACATGGTGGTGACGAAGCCCCGGGGCTTATGCAGCATCAGATATACATGCTGCGGCGGCTTGGGCAGGCGCGCGCCGTCGAGCTCGATCACATCCTCATCGGGATCGGCCCGATCGCCGAGCTGGGCGGTATTGCCGTTCACCCGGACCCGGCCTTCGCTGATACAGGTCTCAGCCCTGCGGGGCGGGAGATCCCCGCCCGGGCCGCAATGATCTTCTGGATCCGTTCTTCCATGCGATCCTCCCATCGGCGGCGCCGTCAGCGGACATGTTGCCGCCGCGGTCCCGCCGCACATAAACTGAGCCGTCGCCTCTTCCCCGCTGACGCAAATGCGCACGCAGTCCACCCGCTCCCCAGGCAGCAGCAGCGTCCGGACGTCCTCCGGGCACACCGCCGGCACTCCGCCGGGCAGCAGGCCCAGGACCCGGCCCCTCGGGCAGACGCACACCTCGGCGAACCGGGAGAATCCCTCGTCCAGCAGGCGGATATGGTCATTCCAGTCGTCGGGATCCCGGATGCTCACGCACACGAGCCGCCTTCCGCAGCGCGTGGCGCTGGAAACCAGGATCCGCCCGGCAGCCCGGGTATAGCCTGTCTTGATCCCCTCCGCGCCGGGACAGCGCCACAGGAGCTGATTATGATTCACCAGCGTCCGGTCGCCGATGCGGCAGCTTTTAGTGCCAACGGTCCGGGCAAAGTCCTCGTTTTCCATGGCTGCGCAGGCCAGACGCGCCAGATCCGCAGCTGTGGAATAGTTCTGTGCGTCGTCCAGGCCGTGGGGATTGGCAAAATGGGTCTGCCTGAGGCCCAGCGCTCCGGCGCGGACATTCATGGCGTGGACGAACGCCTTCACGCTTCCGCTGTGAGCGATGGCCAAAGCCTGGGCGCAGTCGTTGCCGGAATGCAGCATCATACCGTACAGCAAGTCCCCGATGCGCATCCGCTCTCCCGGCGCAAGATAGAGCGAGGAGCCCTCGACGCCGACAGCCTCCGCGGGCACGGCGATCTCCCGCCGCAGGTCACAGTCCTCACAGATCAGCAGACCCGTCATGATCTTCGTCGTGCTGGCAATGAGGCTGCGATGCGAGGCATTGTGCTCATAAAGCACCGCGCCCGTCCGGGCGTCCATGACACAGGCGGATTCCGCCGAGTGGGCCGAGACGGGCGCACAGAGCACCGCAGCGGCAAGCATGGCCGCCGCGATGACATATTTCCCTTTCATTTGACATCACCGGCGCTATTATGCGCGGTGACGCAGGAGCTTATTCCTCCGCGGGCGCCGCCTCGCGCTTGGAGCGCTTGCGCTCGTCAAAGATGCCGCCGATGCGGTCGAGCAGCTCCGGCGCCTGGTCGAGGATGCGGTCCACCGTGTTGCTGGCGGGCGCCGCGATGGGCAGCAGACGCACATTGCCGTCCTTATATACCAGGAAGGCGATGGGTGTGATGTTCACGCCCGCGCCGGTGCCGCCGCCGAAGGGGACGTCGGAGGCGCTGCCGGACTTTGGCACGAAATCGCTGCCGCCGCCGGCGAAGCCAAAGCTGACCTTGGAAATGGGAATGATGGTCACGCTGTCGCCCAGGATGATGGGATCGCCCACGATGGCATTGGCACCGACCATTTCGCGGATCTTGCCCATGGTCCCGCTCATCATGTCAGGAAGAGGATGATTCATTTACTTGCACCGCCTTTTCTTGCGTTTTGTTTCTTGCTTTGCGTTCTTTTTTCATTCGAAGGAACAGCCGCAGAGCCCGGAAGCCGTAGCGCACTGCCATGGCCACCAGATCCCCCAGCAGAAAGACCGCCTTCAGCTCGGCAAACACCCGCATGTCGCCTGTGGTGAAATCACAGGAGCACGAGACGTTCTCCCTGCGGATGCGGGTCCTGGCGCGGATGGGCTGCATGATCGCGCCCACAGCGGACCAGGCTCTGCCGTAGTTGATGGCTGCGCCGGCAGGATCGTCGGCCCCGCCGAAGCCCAGATGCAGTGTCAGAATCGGGACGCGCAGCTTGCGGAAGAAGCACCCAAGCAGGTCCAGGCCCAGCCGGACGAAGGGCATAAAGTCCCGGATGAGGCCGCCGATGGGCTGCTTCTGCTTTGGCTGCTCCGGCCGACCGGCGTCCTTCGGCTGCTTGGCCTGCTTTGGTTTCTTTGCCTGCTTCGGCTTTTTCGGCTTCTTTTCCTTCGTTTTTTTCTCTTTTTTGGCTTTTTTCGGCAGCAGCCGAATACGGATCGGCCCGGCTACGATCCAGACAAAAGCTCCGGCGCTGTCATAGCGCACATGGGCCCCCAGGGGGATGAGCGCCAGCAGCACAAGCACCGCCAGGACGATCAGCAGAGCCTTCATAGCTGCATCTCCTGCTGCTCCGGCGGCTGGGGCGCCTCCGGAATGCTCAGATCCACCTCCGGCAGCTCCTGCAGAGAGCTGAGGCCGAAGGTGCGCAGGAAATCGGGCGTGGTACGGTACAGGAAGGGCCGGCCGGGCACGTTCAGCCTGCCGCATTCCTCGATCAGCTTTTTATTGAGCAGAGCGCCGATGGAATAGCTGGAATCCACGCCGCGGATCTGCTCCACCAGGGCCTTCGTCGCAGGCTGATAGTAGGCGATGATCGTCAGGGCCTCAAGCTGGGCGGCGGAGAGCTTCGGCGGCTTGCGGGTCTCCAGCGCCTTGGTCACAAAGGCCGCCTGCTCGCTGCTCGAGCACATCTGGAAGCTGTCATCCAGCCGGACGATCCGGATCCCCCGGCGTTCAAAGGCATATTCGTCCGCCAGCTCCCGGGCGCTGCGCTCCACGTCAGCAGCCGTACAGCCGATGGCGGCGGCCATGCGCTCCGCGCTCACCGGCTCGCCGGCGGCGAATAGGATCGCCTCGATGGCCCGCTGCAGTTCGGATCGTTCCATAGCGTTTTCCCTCCGGTTCATTCAAACTCCGTGCGCAGCTCGTCGTCGGGGAGCTTCTCAAAATGCACGGTGGTCTCGCCGTCCTCCGCAAGGCTGACACAGCGCGAGCGGCACAGATCCAGCACCGCCAGGAAGGTGGCCACCACCTCGCTGCGGCTGCGGCATTTCGTGAACAGGGCCTTCAGCTTGCTGACGCCCTGGATCATCAGCGTCCGCAGGAGCTGGGCAGCCTTCTTGCCCACCGGATAGCGCTGCCTGCCCACCACGCCGGCAAAGGACGCCACCGGCGGCGGAAGCCGACGCTCGGCGCGTTCAGCAATGGCGGCCATGGCCCGCAGCAGATCCTCCGGGCTGTGCTGATAGCGATAGGTGCCGTCCGGCACAAAGGGCTCCGGCTGCTTGACAAACAGGCCCAGGCCCAGCTCATTGCGCTGCTCCAGCGCGCTGACGGCGGTCTGCAGCCGCTCGCGGATGCCTGCATTCTGCCGCATCCGCAGCGATTCCATCAGGGCCTCCATCTCGGACTGGGCCTCGTTCCGTTCGGAATAGCTCAGCAGCATCTTGGTTTTGATCTGCATGAGGTGGCTGGCCATGATGATGAACTCCGAGGCGATCTCCATATCCATACGCTGCATCTCGTCGAGATAGGCAAGGTACTGCTCCAGGATGGAGGTGATGGAGATATCGGAGATTTCGATCTTATTCTTGCTCAAAAGCAGGAGGATGACGTCCAGCGGGCCCTCAAAGTCCTCCAGAAGCTCCTCCTTCGTGTGGATGACGCCGATAAGATGGTATGTTGGCTGGTCCATGGCGTCCTCCTACAGGGAAATATGGCAGATCGCCGCCGCCAGGGGCATGACCAGATCCATCACGAAGTCGGAAACCGCCTCCACCGCGGGGCTGAGGATCCCGTTGAAGGCTCCCAGCATCACCAGGGCGATCAGCAGGAACATGCCATAGCGCTCATAGCGCATGAGCTGGAAATAAGCACGCTCCGGCAGGAAAGCGTAGAGCACCTTCGAGCCGTCCAGGGGCGAAATGGGGATGAGATTGAACACACCCAGGCCGCAGCTGATCAGCGTGGTGTAATAGAAAAACTCGAACAGATAGTAAAGCAGCTGACTGTCCGGATAGCGGAACGAGCTGTAATAGGCCAGGGACGCGATGAAGCCCGTGACAAAGGCCAGCAGGAAATTGGACACGGGGCCCGCCAGGGCGGTGATCGCCATACCAGCCTTGGGATGCTTGAAATAGCGCGGATCGATACGCACGGGCTTGGCCCAGCCGACGTGAGCCACCGCCAGCATGATCAGGCCCACCAGATCCACATGATGCAGCGGATTGAGGGAAATGCGGCCCTGCTGCTTCGCCGTGGGATCACCGAGCCACAGCGCCGCCAGGCCGTGGGCGCTCTCATGCACGCAGATGCACAGCAGCGCAGCCAGGGCGGAAATGCCGAGGTTGATGAGATGGGAAAAATCCAGCTGCTGCAGCCACTGGGAAAAGCTCATGGTCCACTCCCCTTTCTTAG
Source organism: Oscillospiraceae bacterium (assembly GCA_902795095.1). The sequence goes on along the minus strand of CADBKB010000101.1, from coordinate 49 downwards.
ATTCTATTATTATACCAAATACGGGCATGTTTTACAAGAAAAAAATAAC
>CADBKB010000100.1 GCA_902795095.1 Oscillospiraceae bacterium | reverse complement strand
ATGTCGTGGAGCAGACCGACGTTACCCCAGAAGTCGGCCTCGTCGCCGTAGCCGAGGGATTCGGCAAAGTAACGCATCACGCCCTCCACGGTCTCGGCATGCTTGAGGTGGAAGGGATCCTGATTGTACTGGGTCAGAAGGGCCCATGCCTGTTCTCTGGTCATAGATGATCCTTTCTCAGCCGACGATCTCGCCCTTTTCGTTGAACAGGGGGAGCTTTTCCAGATAGATGAGATCCTCCCGGTTCTGGGCGTCGCCCTCGGCCAGGATGGCCATGCGGCCGCAGATCTCACCCCCGGCCTGATCCACCAGCGCTTCCAGCGCCTTGAGGGATTCGCCAGTAGAGATCACATCGTCCACGATGAGGATCTTCTTGCCGCGCATCAGCTCTGCGTCCGCCGTGTCGAGATACAGATGCTGTACCCGGCGGGTGGTAATGGAACGGACGGTGGATTCAAATACGCCGGTCATATAGAGCTTCGGAGACTTGCGGGCAAGCAGATACTTCTGATTGCCGGCCAGACGGGCCATTTCGTGGGCCAGGGGGATGCCCTTGGCTTCCGCGGTGATGATATAGTCGTATTCCGGGGCCTTTTTCAATAAGGCCTCGGCGCAGGCGGTGGTCAGCTCGGGATCGCCGAAGATCACGAACGCGCCGATGTAAAGGGTATCACTGAGTGGACACAGGGGAAGCTTACGCTCAAGCCCCGCGATTGTCATGGGATAGTACAAAGATCATCGCTCCTTCCGATTTCTCTTTGCATATTATAGTAACCACGGCTGGAAAAGTCAATGAATCCGTACATTTTTTGACGCGCCTTCCATTCTTTGGCAAGGGTCTTTTTTGCGGAAAGGGGAACACTGAGCCCGGGAGGGATTTTATGAATCAGGACACACAGATGCTTCAGCAGATCTGTAAAAGCACACAGATGGGACAAAGCGGGATCCGCGCCGTGTATGACTGGGCACGGGATCCGGCCATGAAGCAGGCTCTGGCCTCGCAGCTGCGGGAATATGACGCGATCCATCATCAGGCAGACCGGCTTCTGAGCGCCAGAGGGGAGCGCGCGCAGCAGATTCCGGCCATGGTACTTCGCTTCTCGGGCATGGGGGCGCAAATGCGCCTTGCGCGGGACGGCTCAAGCTCGAAGATCGCGGAAATGATGATTGAGGGCAATACCAAGGGCATGGTGAAAAGCATGCGACAGAACCGGGCCCTGCATGCCCTGGATCCGAAGGTTTCCGGTCTGTCCAACCGCTTGCTGCAGACGGAGCTGACCAATATCGAGCAGATGAAGCCGTTCCTCTAAACAAAGCGTGGCCCGGGGCATGATCCGCGCCGGGCGTGCATATGGTATTCTATCCGAGAAATAAGGAGGAATGCTATGGCCTTCGGCACGATTATCAGCAGGGTCCGCACGTCCGACGCCGAGCTGCCCATTGAAAACGCCACCGTGGCGTACTATGAGGAAGGGCCGGGCGGGGTGAAGCGGCTGGTTGGTCTGCGGAAAACCGACCGCAGCGGCATCACACAGCCCATAGAGCTGTCCGCGCCGGACGCGGGATCCAGCCGCCAGCCCGACGGGAACGGGGCGCAGCCCTTTCGCACCGTGGATCTGGCGGCGGATCATCCGGATTTCAATCGGGTGACCGTCCGTCAGGTGCAGGTCTTTGACGGGATCCTTACCACCCAGGATATCCGGCTGGTACCCTCGCCCGGCGCCGGAACGCAGGCGTTTCCGGATACGGTTTACGATACCGGCGACCAGGGGCTTTGACCATGAGTACGCTCTTGCCGTACATTCCAGAAGCCATCACCGTCCATCTCGGACCGCCCGATTCCGGCGCGCCGAACGTGACGGTGCCCTTTATCGACTATGTGAAAAATGTCGCTTCGAGCGAGATCTATCCCACCTGGGAGGTCAGCGCCCTGCGGGCGAATATCCTGGCCATCGTTTCCTTTGCACTGAACCGGATCTATCTGGACCATTACCGAAGCCGGGGCTACGACTTCGACATCACCTCCACCACTGCCTTCGATCAGCGGTTCGTCAACGGCCGCAGCACCTTTGATTCCATCGATTACCAGGTGGAGGACCTGTTTGACGATTACATCCGAAGAGAGGGCTTCCTTGAACCGCTTGCCGCCAAATTCTGCAACGGAACCACCGTTACCTGCGACGGCCTGAGCCAATGGGGCTCCCAGGCTCTGGCGCAGCAGGGTTATGATTCCATGCAGATCCTGCGGGCCTATTACGGCGACGACATCGAGATCGTGCAGAATGTCCCCTCCAGAGCGCTCGCGCCCTCCTATCCCGGAAGGGCCCTTCGTCTGGGGGATGTGGGCCGGGACGTTGCCCGGGTGCAGTTTGCCCTGGACCGTGTTTCGCGGAATTATCCCGCCATTCCCCGCATCGGCGCGGTGGACGGGATCTTCACCGAGGCGACGGAGGAATCTGTGCGCGCGTTCCAGCAGGTGTTCAGTCTCGCGGTGGACGGAATCGTGGGTCCCGCCACCTGGTATGAGCTCCGGCGCCTGTTTGTGGCTGTGGCGCGACTGTCGGAGCTTCGCTCTGAGGGTATCCGCCTGGACATCCTGGAATGGGAATACCCGGAGATCCTGCAGGAGGGGGACAGGGGCGTGCGGGTGGAGCAGCTGCAGTTTATGCTGGAGGTGCTGGCCCAGTTCGTGGAGGAGCTGCCCGCGCTGGCCATCGATGGGATTTTCGGACCCAGGACCCAGGGCGCCGTGCTTGCCTTCCAACAGTGGGCAGGGCTGGAGCGGACAGGACAGGTGGGAGACGTGACCTGGAATCGACTTTATGAGGAATACGAGGGCGTGCGCGACGTACTGATCAGCCGGGGAGAACTGCCCGCGGTACCCGGACAGTTCCCCGGGACGGATCTGACGCCTGGCAGCCGGGACGGGGAGGTGAGTCAATGAGCGCAACCTTTCTGGGCCGGCCGGTGCGCGCCCTGCAGATCATGCTGCGGGAGATTTCACGCTTGGTGCCATCGGTCCCGCCCGTAATTCCCGACGGGATCTACGGACAGTCCACCATGCAGGCTGTAACCGCCCTGCAGCGCTATGCCTGCCTGCCGGCGACGGGCATCGTGGACCGGGCTACCTGGGATAAGATCGTCAGTATGTATGACGAGGCGTGCGAGGATCGGACGCCGCCGGCTCCGCTGACGCCCGCGGTGCAGCCCGGACAGTGTATTGAGCCCGGGGAAGAGAATCTGCATATGTATCTGGTGGAGGCCATGTTTCATGCCCTGGGCAGGATTTATGAGAATGTTCCCGGGGTTGAGATCAACGGTGTGAATGATGACAGCTGCGCCGCGGCCATCCGCTGGCTGCAGAAGCTGTCGGACCTGCCGGAGACGGGCAGGATGGACAGCCGCACCTGGCGCTATCTCACCGGGATCTATCGCCTTGCCTGCGCGGACGGCAGGATCGCCGCTGAATGAATCGGAAACGGGGCGCGATGCGTCCCGTTTTTTACATTCCCATCGAGGTCCGGTTGTGCTATAATGAACAAAAAGAGGGGAGGCGGGACCATGCTCAAGATCGTTACAGGCCGGGACTGGAAGGCGCTGAGCCGCTGCGTCAGGGACAGGATCATTGACGCTGCGGAACGGAAGAATCCCGGTCAGGTGCTCATCGTGCCAGAGCAGTACTCATTTGAGACAGAGCGGGCTTTGTGCGCCGGGGGCGGCGATTCCATCAGCCGTTGGGCGGAGGTTCTGAGCTTTTCCAGACTTGCCGAGCGCGCCTGCGCCAGATGCGGCGGAGTGGCGCGTCCGGTGCTGGATCGGGGCGGACGGATCATGGCCCTGGCAAAAACCGTGGGCCAATTGCGTCCGCGTCTGAAATTCTATGCCAAGAGCGCCCGCCGGGCGGATTTCCTGCTGCAGATGCTGTCCATTGTCGACGAGCTGAAGTGCTACCGTGTTGACAGCCGCGCCCTTGCCGCGGCGTCGGAGCGTCTGGAGGGCGCCCTCGCGGTGAAGACCCAGGAGCTGGCCATGCTGCTGGAGGGCTATGAGACTCAGTGCGCAGAGGCGGGACCGGATCCCCGGGACCGGCTGGAGCAGCTGGCAGATCATATCCGCCTCCGGGACTTCGGGCAGGGACTGCATGTATATGTTGAAGGCTTCTTCGGCTTTACCGCCCAGGAGCTGATGATCCTGGAGGCTTTCCTTGCCCGGGGGATCGACGTGAGCGTATATCTTTGCTGCGACGGGGCCTTTGACGGGACGCAGGTCTTCTCCTTCGTGCGGCAGACGGCCCGGGAGCTGATGCTTGCCGCGGACAGGGCAGGTACAAAGGTTCAAGTGAGTTCTGCGGACATTGCCATGACCGGCCTGGGTGAGGCGGCGCTGTCTGCCTTCACCCGGCAGCCGGCCGATCTTGCGGACGGACTGCGCCTGTATCCATGCGCCGGGGCCCAGGAGGAGGCAGAGGCGATCTGCGCAGAGATCCTGGCTCATGTGCGCGGCGGCGGACGATTTCGGGATATCGCCGTAGCCTGCGGGAATACGGAGGAGTATCGACCCATTCTCGAGGCGCAGTTCGAGCGCCTGGGGATTCCCGCGTTTTTTGCCGGAAAGCAGCCGGCGCTTCGCACCTCGCTGATGAACGCCACCCTGTGCGCACTGCGCGCCGCCGGCGGCCGCATGGAGCGGGAGGATGTGATCGCCTATCTTCGCTCCGATGCTTCCCCCATCGGCCAGGATGAGTGCGACAGGGTTGAAAACTACGCGTTTGTCTGGAATATCTCCGGCGACGCCTGGGGGACGGAATGGACCCGGCATCCCCGTGGTTATGACAACGCCCTGGAGGAGGCCGACAGAATCGCCCTTGCGGAGCTCAACCGTCTTCGCCTTACGGCGATCGCGCCGCTGTGCACTTTGCAGCGCTCTTTGCGCGCTTGCAAAAATGTCGGCGAATGTGTGGTCTCATTTTATGATTTCCTCCGGCAGACGGAGTTTTCCCGCCATGTTTCCCTGCGCCTGACGGAGCTGGAGCAGGCCGGACAGGCGCAAAGCGTGCAGGTGATGCGGCAGCTCTACGATCTGCTGATCAACGCCCTGGAGCAGCTCTACGGGGTGCAGTACGATATGTCGTGCAGCCCGGAAGAATTCCTGCGGCTGATGGAGATCCTGCTGTCGCAGTACCAGGTGGGAGCCATCCCCGCGGTGCTGGACGCCGTGACGGTGGGAGACTGCGCCGCATTTGAGCACAGGCAGACCCCGGTGCTCTTCCTGTGCG
>CADBKB010000099.1 GCA_902795095.1 Oscillospiraceae bacterium | reverse complement strand
TTGTGGATCCGCCGAATCGAGGTCAGCAGCATGGCCATCGCATGCTCGGCCACCGCATAGGGCGAGTAGGCCGGCACATGGAACACATGAAGCTTTCCGTAGCAGTACTCGATGTCCACATTGTTGTAGCCTGCGCAGCGCAGAGCCACAGATTTTACGCCAAGCTCGACCAGACGGTCGATGACCGCAGCATTCACGGTGTCGTTCACGAATACGCATACGCAGTCCGCGCCTTTGGCAAGCTCGGCAGTATCCGGAGTCAGACGGGATTCGAAGAATTTGAATTCATATTCCCGATCCTTCCCCACCCGCTCAAAGGCAGCGCGATCATAAGGCTTCGCGTCAAAAAAAGTTATTTTCATAATGATTCCTTTCATGATAATACTCAAAGCTATCTTGTCAATTTTACCAAAGAATCCCTGTTTTGTCAATGGATTATGTTGCTTCCATATAAAAACGCGCCGAGGAAACAACCCCGGCGCGTAATGTATGTTTGATCAGCCGCCTCTGGCCTGCAGAAGCTTCTGCTTGAGCTCGCCCTCGATGCGACGGAGCTCCACCTCGGCAGCGGCGCGCTTCTGGGCGCCCTCGGTCTGGATCTGGAGAACCTCGTCCAGCGTGGAAATGAGCTGCTGATTGGTGTGCTGCAGCGTCTCGATATCCACCACGCCGCGCTCAGATTCCTTGGCGGTCTCAATGGTGGCGATCTTGAGCATGTCGGCATTCTTCTTCAGAAGCTCATTGGTAACGGCGGTCACCTGCTGCTGGGCCTGCAGCGCCTGCTGCGAATCATGGATACCGAGGGCCAGGACCATCTGGCTTTTCCACAGGGGGATGGTGCTCACCAGCGAGGTCTGGATCTTCTCGGTCATGAGGGTGTCGTTATTCTGGATCATGCGGATCTGGGGGCCCATCTGCAGGCAGATGATGCGGGTCAGCTCCAGATCATGCAGCTTCTTCTCGAAACGCTCGACCATGTTGGCGTAGTCGTTGGCCTTCTGGGCGTCGCTGGCCAGGCCGGATTCGGCCGCCGCGGCGCGCATCTGGGGCAGCGTGACCTCCTTAGCCTGCTTCAGCGAGCGCTGACCGGCCAGGATATACATGGTGAGCTGCTTATAATAGTCAAGGTTCTTATCGTACATCTGATCGAGGATGGCAATATCCTTGAACAGCACGCGCTGATGGTTCTCGAGCTGGCGGGAGACCTTCTCCACGTTCGCCTCGGCCTTGTCGTAGCGGACCTTCATCATTTCCACGCTGTTGCCGGCCTTCTTGAACCAGCCCTTGATGCCCTTGCTCTCGGCCACAGCGTCGAAGCCCTTGAGCTCCATCACGAGGCCCGTAAGCATGTTGCCAACCTCGCCCATATCCTTGGTGCGGACGTTGTTCAACGCAGTGCCGGAGAAATCAGCGATGTTCTTCTGGGCGGCCGCGCCGTACTGCAGCACAAGGCTGGTGTCGGTGATATCGATCTTATCTGCAAATTCCATGACCGCCTTCTGCTCGGCTTCGGAAAGCTGGGACATATCGGGACCGGCCTCGGGGCGGTTATCCACCTGCTCCGCGGGATTGACCAGGGTGGTATCCTCCTTCGTTTCAAACACAGGCTGCTCATCCAGCTCCGGCGTCAAGGTCAGCTGAGGGATTTTTTCTTCCATTTCCATCGTGATCGCTCCTTTTCGGTGTCTTAATTTGGTATGTTCTTATTGTATGTCTGTTTTAAAGTCAAGTCAAGGGAGACATTGACATTTTTCCTCATTCGGCTATAATAAAGAGTAATATCAAAACTTCTTGGAGGTGGTTTCATGGTTAAGGTGGCGCCTTCGGTCCTTTCCGCTGATTTTCTGCATCTGGAGGAGGATATCAGAAGCATGGAACAAAGCGGCGCCGATTACATCCATTTTGACGTAATGGACGGCAGCTTTGTTCCCAATATTTCCTTTGGCTTTCCGGTCCTTCGCGCTGTTCGCCCCGCGACAAAGCTTCCCCTGGACGTACATCTGATGATCCGCGAGCCCATTCGTCTGGTCGAGCGCTTCTGTGAATACGGCGCGGATATCATTACCGTTCATGTGGAATCCGATACCAGTGAGAATATTTTCCGCACGCTGCGTACCATTCGGGACAGCGGCGTCCGTGCCGGCGTGACCGTCAAGCCCGCCACCCCGGCCGAGGCTGTCCTCCCCTACCTGCAGCTTTGCTCTCAGATCCTTGTCATGACTGTGGAGCCGGGCTTCGGCGGCCAGAAATTCATGCAGGACATGATGCCGAAGCTGCGGACCATCGCCGGATATATCGCCGCAGAGAACCTCGACTGCGATCTGGAGGTGGACGGGGGCATCAACCCGGAAACCGCTGCGATCTGCTGTGAAAACGGGGCGAATGTCCTGGTTTCCGGCAGTAAATACTTCCGCGCACCGGACCGCGCTGCCTATATCCGCGCCCTGCGCGGTGAGCCCCTTTGATCTGATAGATCCTTTTCCGGCGCCTGCAGAGTGCAGGCGCCGTCAGCGTGTCAAAAAAGTATTTTTGCCACGCTGCGTGCGTTTTCCAAACTTTTTCCAAAAGTTTGGAAAACGGTTTGATTGGACGCGAAAGGAAACCCTGACGGTTTCCTTTCACACTTTCCTTCCCTCCGATTGTGTAGCCTTCCGAGTTTTTTGACAGTCTCACCGGGACTGCCCGCTGGGGGCAGTCCCGGTTTCATTTGGAATCATTCTTCGATTTTAGCGGAACAGGTTCAGCAGGCCGTCGAGGAAGCCGCCGCTCTGGTCCTCCTGGACCGGCTCCGGCTGGGCCTGCTGGCCGCCGAGCAGGGCCTGGAGCAGGCTCTGCTGCTGGGCGCCGGCATTGATCTGCTGCACCGGCTGCTGCACCACCTGCTGCACCGGCTGCTGCTCCGGCTTCTGCGACAGGACGAAGTCGCCGCCCTGGCTCTGCTGACCGCCGCCGAAGAGGCTGCTGAACAGGCTGCCGGAGCTCTGCGCAGGCTGCTGGACCGGCTGCTGCACCGCCTGCTGCTGGCCTCCGCCCAGGAGGCTGCCGAGCAGGCTGGGCTGCTGCTGCACGGGCTGCTGCACCACCTGGCTCTGGCCTCCGCCCAGGAGGCTGCCCACCAGGCTGGGCTGCTGCGCCGGCTGGCTCTGGCCGCCGCTCAGGAGCATGCTCAGAAGCAGGGCCGGGAGATTGAAGCTGCTGCCGCCCTGGTTCTGCTGGCCGCCCAGCAGGCTCAGGAGCAGGGGCGCCACCAGAGACAGGATCGTGGTGGTCTTGCCCTTGGACACGCCGCTGGCACGGGAGATCTGATCCACCGCATCCTCCTGGTCGCCGGCCAGCACATGACCCAGGATCTTCTTGCCGTCCTTGAGGTCCGCACCCTTGAGGAACTGCCCGACGTTGCTGACGTCGTCGCCGCTGTGATCGCGCAGAGCGGCGGACAGGGACTGCTCGCCCTGCGCGGTGGCGACGTTCCGGTTCATGCCGCCCACCAGGATGGGAATACCGTAGGACATGACCTTCGCCACGTCGCCGGCGGGCAGCCTGGTGCGCTTGCTGATGGCCTTGACGCCGCCGCCGGAGAGCAGCGCGCCGATGGAATTCATTGTAAAGTCAGCCATGATTATTTCCTCCTTATGCCGCCGGTGCGGCGGCCTCTTCCTCCCCGAGTTCCTTCTCCACATTCAGCGCGTCGAGATCCAGCTCGTCGGCATGGCGCTTGGCGCAGAACGAGCAGATGGCGGTGCGGCCGGACTCAATGGCCTCGGTGACGGTGCCTTCATAGACGGTGTTGGAGTTGACGATGGCCTGGCAGTCCACGTCCAGGTGGTACTTGTGGCCGAAGGTGGTCCAGTAGACGTCGTCGGTGATCTCCTGCTCGGCCTCGGCCTTCTGCTCGGCGGAGACGGGATGGTAGTCGGCGGAGGCGACGCCCGCGATCAGCAGGGCCGCTGCGGCCACGGCGGTGACGATGGTCTTGGTCTTTTTATCCAGCTTGTTGTTCTTGAGCAGAACGATCAGCAGCGGGATGAAGCAGATGCAGGCCATGATGACGCCCATCTCGTTCCAGAGGTAGAACAGGAACTTGTTCTTCTCGCTCATGGGCTTGATGCGGTTGGCCTTCTTCCAGAGCTGCGCGGCGACGACGGCGAAGATGAAATCCAGCACGATGAGGCCGATCAGCAGGATCAGCATGTTGGTGTTGCCGTTCTTGGTGAAGCGGATGGTGAAATTCTTGGTCAGGGCCATGATGGCGCCGAATTCGCACAGCAGCGCCAGGACCCAAAGCACGATGGCGCCCGCGCGGTAGCCGGCGGAGCTGCCCTTGACGGGCTCGGCCTGGACGATCTTGCGTCCCTTCTTTTCTGCCTGTTCCTCCACAGCCTCCACGGCTTCAGCCGCCTTTTTTCTCTTCTTCTCCTCCGAGGCGGGCTTGATCTCCCGGCCGTCGGAGGCACGGACGATTTTCTGTGCCATATTTCTTCCTCCTAAGGCAAAATATGCGGGGTTTCTCTGGTACCATTATCTAAATATTGCGGTCTGATGTCAATAGGTTTTGTTGAAAAAGTTTTATTTCAGACGCATCGGGGCGCCGGGGTTTTGCCCCGGCGCCCCGGCTGACGGAATGCTTTGAATGATTACTTTTGCGCGCGGTAGAGGAAGGTGACGATCTGGCCTCTGGTGCAGGTGTTGTTCGGCGCAAAAGTGGTGGGACTGGTGCCATTGGTGACATTCTTTTCCACGGCCCACAGGACGGCGTCATAGTAGAACGCTCCTTCGGCGACGTCGACGAAGGGATTGACGTCGCTGCCGGGGGTCGGGGTCCCCTGCGCCCGGTGCAGGAAGGTGACCACCTGGCCTCTGGTGCAGCCCCGATCCGGGCCGAAATGCGCGGCGTCCACGCCGTTGGTGATGCCGGTCTGCACAGCCCAGAGGACGGCCTTGTAGTAGAACGCGCCTTCTTTGACGTCGGAGAATGGATTCAGGGCCATGGTCGGCTCCGGCGCGCCGGCAGCCCGCCACAGGAACGTGACGACCTGCCCGCGGGTGCAGGTGGCGTCCGGGCTGAACGTCGTGGCGGAGGTGCCGTTGGTGATCTGGGGATCATGGGCGACGGCCCAGAGGACGGCGTCATAGTAGAACGCGCCCGTTTTGATGTCTACAAAGGGATTGCTCTCGTCGCTTTCCTTTTCCTTCAACCCTGCGAGGGCGGTATTGAGCGCCTGAACGGCCTTTCCTATCTCCGTGGGATTGCCGGAGCCGAGCGCCGCCTTGGCCCCTGCCAGGACGATTTCGAGCATGGCGACGGATTCCTCGGTATATTTGTTCTTATCGATGGTCTCCGCCTGCGCGATGGCCTTGGTCAGCGCGACTGTTTCCGCCG
>CADBKB010000098.1 GCA_902795095.1 Oscillospiraceae bacterium | reverse complement strand
ATGAGATTCAGAAATTCGATCCCGTATTCCTCGGCATAGGCCCGGGCGGCGAAGACGGTCTCATAGTTCTCCGGGGTGAGGATGGAGGGCAGATACAGCAGCAGCACGGGGATCTCCCGCTCCCGGCACAGGTCCAGGGTCTTCCTGAGGTACTCGTCGGCCAGGGGCGGCACCGGGGCGGTCCGGCCGGGATCGGGGACCTCCGGCGGATCGAAGGGCGTGACCTCGGAGCTGACCTTCGCGCCCTTTGTCATGCCGGTGATGGGAGCGAAGTCCTCTTCGGTCAGCACCTTCCAGCGGTCGTGGAACTGGATGAGATTCAGAAATTCGATCCCGTATTCGTCGTGGAACTGGATGAGGTTCAGCAGGTTCGGCAGCCGCTGGTCCGGCTCCAGCAGGTCCATGATCAGACGCACCTTATTGGGCGAATAGCGGATGTTGTCGGTCTGGGCGTGGACAAAGGCGGGATCGCCGGTTTTCGTCTTGAAGATCAGCTCGCCCATATCCAGCACCAGAAGCTGGGGCGTCTGGGTCTCCAGGGCAGCGACGGTCTGGTAATAGGTCTGGGGGATCACCTGGGCCGAGGAGGCGAACACGTAGGAGGTGTAGCCGTGGCGGTCATACAGCTCCATGGGATAGACGCCGCACATCATATGGCTCGAGCCGACAAATACGATGTCCAGCGAGTCCTCCGGCTCGTCGTAGTAGGGGCGGATGAGCTCGGCGTTTTCCTTGTCCCGGAGCACGCCGGTGAGACAGGCGAAGATGACCGCGGCCAGGGCCAGAAAGATCATCGCGCCGATCAGCCGGCGCAGGCCGGCGCCATTTTTCTTTTCCATACAGCCGCCCCCTTAGAACCCGAAATAGATGAACGACGCCGCGTCGTAGCCGGGGCCGTAGACGCCGTAGATCAGCACGGCGAACAGACCGCCCAGCCAGACCAGCCAGCGCAGCCACAGGCCCTGGGCGCGCAGATAATCGCGCACCACCAGCCCCTTGCTGCGGCAGATATCCACCGCGATCAGCAGCGCCAGGGCCAGCAGCAGGACGTTCCACTCCTTCGCGTCCAGACCCAGGGACGTGAGATCCAGGGTCAGGAGCTTGGGCCAGAACGTGTCGGTGAACATCTGGGTCAGAATGGCCCGGGCATGGCGCAGGGAATCTGCCCGGAAGAATACATAGCCCACGCAGACGGTGAAGAAGGTCTTCAGGATCTGTGCCAGCCGGTAGCTCGGCCGCTCCCGGTCCAGGCCGGTTCGGGCAACGATTTTGTCAAATACCGGGCTCAGCAGGGTGGACAGGGAGATGAGCAGCCCGTAGTACAGGCCCCAGGCGATATAGGTGGTCTTGGCCCCGTGCCAGAGGCCCGTCAGACCCCATACCACGAACAGGGCGAAGACGGTCATCAGCCGATCCGCCGTCTTGGCGCAGGGCTTGCCCTTGGTGCGCTTGCGGATGGAGGAGAACCAGCCGCTGCGCATCACGGGATAATAGACGTAGTCCCGGAACCAGCTGCCCAGGGTGATGTGCCAGCGCCGCCAGAATTCCGGCACGGAGGCAGACAGATAGGGAGAGTTGAAATTCTCCGCGATGGGGATGCCCAGCACCTCCGCGGCGCCGCAGGCGATGTCCATATAGCCCTGGAAATCGGCGTAGATCTGGAAGGCATAGAGGATCACAACGATCCAGAGCTGGACGCCGCTGCGGGCGTCGCTGCCGGCGAAGGCAGCGCTGACCACGGTATTCAGCCGATCGGCGATCACCAGCTTTTCAAAGAAGCCCCAGAGCATGCGCTGGGCGCCGCGGGTCAGCCGGTCGTAGGAGAAGGGGCTGCCGGCATACAGCTTCGGAGCAAGATCGTTGTAGCGGTTGATGGGGCCCTGCAGCACGCAGGGGAAGAAGCTCAGAAACAGAAGCAGCTTCAGGGGATTGCGCTGGGCCTCGCACACACCGCGGTACACATCCGTCAGATAGCCGATACTCTGGAAGGTGTAGAAGGAGATGCCCAGGGGCAGGACGAAGGACAGGTGCAGGGGGGTGAGGGCAACGCCGAATTTGCCCAGGAACACGCTCAGCAGATTGCTGCCGAAATTGAGATACTTGATCACCGCCAGAATGCCCAGATTGGCGCACACGCACAGCGCAAGAACGATGCGGTTCTTGCGCTGGGTCTTTTGCTTTGCGGCCTTTCGGGCGGCCTTGTCCGGCTTCGTCTCCCGGAGCCAGCGGTCGGTCTTCTCGGTAAACCGCGCGATCAGCACGCCGGCAAAATAGACGCTGGCGGAGGTGAACAGCAGATAGAATCCGTACCGCCATCCCGCGCAGAGATAGAAGTATGTGCTGCACACCAGCAGCCCCACCCACCGGAAGCGGGCCGGCAGCAGGAAATACAGCGCCAGGGTGACGGCGAAGAAGACCAGAAAAGCGAAGGAGGTGAAAATCATGCGTTCTCTTCGATCAGATCGACCATTTCACCGACATTCTGCATGCCGATGACGTCCTTCATGGTGAATTTCATGTCAAAGCGGTTCTCCACCTCGGAGATCAGGGTGATGTGCATGAGCGAATCCCAGCCGTCCACGTCCCGGGCGGTGGTCTCGTCGGTCAGTGTCGGCACATCGTCGCCGAACAGGGAGGCGAAGATTTCCTGCAGGATCTCGTAAATCTCATTTCTTTCCATGTCATTGTTCCTCCGTTTTGATGCAGGTGTTGTTTTCGCGGAATGTGCGGGTATCGCAGATGAACTGCCCGCCGCCCAGGGCGGTGAAGCCCAGGGTCTCATAGATGTCCTTGACCATGGCGTTCTTCGCCGTGGGCAGATACTCGGCGCGAATGGTGCGGAAGCCCTGTGCGGCGGCGGTTTTCACCAGGGTGTTGATGATGAATTCCTCCATGCCCCGCTTGAGCACCCGGCAGCTCATGAGCCAGGTGTCCACGAACAGGGTCTGTCCGTCCTGCTTGTCGCAGATGATCACGCTGATCAGACCGTAGTCGCCGAATTTATCCCGCAGCGTGAAGTACAGGGTCAGCTTGCCGGGATCCTCGGCGGCGGCGCGGATCTCATCCTCGGTGTAGCGCACCGTGCGCAGGTTGAACTGGTTGGAGCGCTGGGTGAGCTGGGCGATGCGCGGATAGTGGAAGGGATCAAAGGGCCGCGCCGCGGCGACCATGTCGAGGCTTTTCAGATAGTCCTCGAAGGAGCCCGCCTGGCGCTGAGCCTGGACGCGGCCCACCTCCTGCTGATACTGGGCGGTGCGCATGGCGTCCGCCTCGGAGAAGGAGGCGGTCTCGAACAGGTTCAGCTTCTGCAGATATTCCACATACTGGGCCGGGTCCTCCGGCAGCTCGGGCACGGTGATGTCCGGCACCAGGGAGCGCACCAGCTCCCGCTCGAAGGGATTGTCGTCCAGGAAGACGAAGCTGTCCATGCCCAGGTTCAGGGTGTCGCGGATCATGCGGATGTTGCCGGCCTTGTCCTCCCAGTTTGCCACGAAGATGGAGAAGTCCTCCATGCGCAGCACCATATCCGGGTGCTTCTCAAAGGGCTCCCGGGCGGTGGACTCGGTGTTCTTCGAGCAGACCGCCAGCAGCACGCCGCGCTTCTTCAGCTCCTTGAGCCAGGTCTGGAAGGCGGTGAAGGCGTGGCCCAGGCCGAGCTCGCCGATCTGGATGCCCGCCAGGCCGTCATCGCCGATGACGCCGCCCCAGAGGGTATTGTCCAGGTCCAGCACGACGACCTTCTTGATCTGGCCGCGGATGGCGCGGATGACGCCCAGCACCTCCCGGGCCACCAGGGGCAGGCAGTTGGTATGGATCGGCAGCTTGCCGACGTAATAGATCTTGCTGTTGAAGAACTGCTCCCGGCCCACGCGGCTCTGCAGGGCGCACAGGTCGATGAGGAAGACCCCGGGGTGCTCCGCGGCCATGTCGCACAGGCGGAGATTCAGCAGCCGGAGCTGATAAAGGAAGGAGCTGCGCACCTTGCCGGCGTAGTTGCCGAAGATCCGGTCGTCCAGCTCGGGGTAATTGCAGTGCAGCAGCTTCGCGGCGGGACAGTTGGCGCGGAAGGCGTCCCAGTACTGGGCGAACTCCGCCAGCTTTTCCTCTGCGAAGCCCTCCCGCCGGCTGCTGGCGCAGTAATCCGCCCACAGACGCTCCACGCTGAATACCAGCAGCAGATATTCCGGCGCGAAGGCGTACAGCTCGGAGGCGGGATCCGTGAGCTGGGCGCGCACCTGGTCATAATCGGCGTCGAATACCTGCAAAGGAAGGTCGGTATAGACGCCGTAGCCGCGCAGGGCGGCGGCGATATGCTGGGTGGCGCAGTCGCCGGCCACGGCGAGGCGCAGCCCGCCCTCCACCGGCGTGCGGGCGAGCTGATTCAGCTTGGCAAAGCCCGGCAGCGCTCCGAAGCGATCCATGATCCATCACCTGCTTTCTGAATGATCGATTAATATTCTACCAAACTCGAGCGCATAATGCAATAGCCTGGTTATTCCGCCGGGCGGCGACGGGCCGGCACCGGCGGGGGATTGTCGATGTGGGGGCCGATGACCTTCTCCATCCAGATCAGATCATACCAGCGGCCGAATTTGTTGCCGCAGCGGTGCAGATGCCCGGCCTCGCGGAAGCCGAGGTGGGCGTGGAAGTCGGCGCTGTTGGTGTTCAGGTATTCGTCCGGCGTCTCCGGCCAGGCAATGACGGCGTAGAGATTCACGACGCCCATGGCGCCGAGCGCCTCCTCCAGGGCTGCGTACAGCGCCCTGCCCAGGCCGCGGCCGTGCGCGCCCCGGTCCAGGTAGATGCTCACCTCGCAGGACCAGTCCGCCGCAGCCCGGGCGACCAGGGGACCGGCGTAGGCATAGCCGAGCACGGCTCCATCCTCCTCCGCCACGAGGTAGGGATAGCGCGTCAGCGTTTTTTCGATCCGGGCCCGGAATTCTGCCTCGGAGGGGACGGTATACTCATAGGTGACGGCGGTGTTTTCGATATAGTAGCCGTAGATCTCCAGAAGACGGGGCGCGTCCTCCGGCCTGGCTTCGCGGATGCGGGACATGGCTTCCTCCGTTTCTCAGAGCCGGTACTCCATGAAGATGGTGCCCGGGATCACGCAGTCGTAGTAAGCGGGGATCTCATAGAAGCCCAGGCGGCGATACAGGGCCAGGGCGTCCGTCAGCGCCGGCAGGGTATCCAGACGCACATATTGATAGCCCTCGCGCTTCGCGTCGGCGAGGATCCGGCGGGTCAGATACTCCCCGCGTTTTTTGCCCCGGTATTCCGGGCGGACGTACAGCCGCTTGAGCTCGGCGTGCTCACTGTCCAGGGGCTTCATACCCACGCAGCCGGCCACGGCGCCGTCCACGCAGAGCAGATAGAATCTGCCCCTGGGCGGGCCGTATTTTTCTTCCAGATGGGCGATCTCCTCGTCGTAATCCTGCCGGTCGAGGGACGCCCTGAAGCCGGGATCCGCCGCCAGCAGCATGGCCTCATATTCCTCATACAGAGGCCGGAGCGCTTCGCGCCGGTCAAAGGCGGGCATCAGCTCCCAGACGGTCATAAAAGTCGCCTCCTTTGGCTTGTCTGGCTCCAGTATAGCCCGAATTCGGAACGAACGCAAGAAAAAAAGCGCCCGGACGCGAGTCCGGGCGCTTGGAGCGTGTCAAAAAAGTGTTTTTGACACGCTCCGGCATATTTCAAACTTTTGAAAAAAGTTTGAAATATGGTTTGATTGAACGCGAAAGGGAACCC
>CADBKB010000097.1 GCA_902795095.1 Oscillospiraceae bacterium | reverse complement strand
AAATATGGTTTGATTGAACGCGAAAGGGAACCCTGATGGTTCCCTTTCACACTTTCCTTCCTTCCGTAACCTCTGACCTTACTTGTTTTTTGACAGTCTAAAAAGCGCCCGGACGCGAGTCCGGGCGCTTGTCTGCAATTACTGGTCTACGGTGGGCTCCAGAACGGAATCGTCGTTGAAAACCCAGTCCTGCACATTGATGATATTGTATTTTTCCTTAGTGGCCCGGATGACGATCTTGCTCAGACCGGCGTTGATGATCAGACGCCGGCACTGGGGGCAGGGGGCCACATGCTCCAGGTAGTCGCCGGTGCGGGCGTTGCGGCCCACGAGGTAGATCGTGCCGCCGATGCACTCGCTGCGGGAGGCGGAGATGATGGCGTTGGCCTCGGCGTGGACGCTGCGGCAGAGCTCATAGCGCTCCCCCTGGGGGATGTTCATTTTTTCGCGGATGCAGTAGCCCAGGTCGATGCAGTTGCTGCGGCCGCGGGGCGCCCCGTTATAGCCGGTGGAGACGATCTCGTCGTTGCGGACGATCAGCGCGCCGTACTGGGCGCACAGGCAGGTAGAACGTTCCAGCACGGTCTGGGCGATGTCCAGATAATAGTTTTCTTTATCTATGCGGCTCATCTGAATCCCTCCAGAGTCGTTTCTGGCTCTTATTATACAGCCTTTTTTTCCTAATGCAAGAGGAAAATGGAAAAACACGCCTTTGGAACGCGAAATATACGCATATTTTTGGGATTTCGCTCCTCTGGACCGGTCAAAACCCGCTGTTTTTCGACAACCTTGCTCCCCGGGACCGGATGCGCCGGGCTGGAGGATGTATAAGCGGATGAATAATTTTGACAGATGGCGAAAAGCGCAGTTACAGCAGCTGCTCCTCCGCCCGGAAGCTGGCGGGCAGCAGCCGGGACAGGCGCATCATGCGGTACGTGCCGTTACCGCCGCTCATGTAGACCGGGAAATCGTCGGCACAGAACTCCCGCAGCACCTGGCGGCACACGCCGCAGGGCGGGCATTCGCGCTCCACAGGCGCGCCAGCGGGCCCGCCGGCCACCGCCAGGGCCGCAAAATCGCGGCGGCCTTCGCTGACGGCCTTGAAGATGGCGGTGCGCTCGGCGCAGACCGAGGGACCGAAGGCGGCGTTCTCGATGTTGCAGCCGGTGAACACCGTACCGTCGGCGCACAGCAGGGCCGCGCCCACGGCGATAGGGACAGTAGGATCGCTCCCGGGCCTGCTCGGCCAGGGCGACAAGCTCCTTCGGTTTCATCATGTCAGCGCTCCTTTTTCAAAAGACGGGCGGCGAAGCTCGTTCCGTCGCAGGGGAAGTCGATCTGCAGCAGCTGCGCCGCGGCGGCTGCCAGGTCGGCAAAGCTGGACCGCGTGCCGAGGCTGCAGGCCCGCAGGCACTTGCCGTAAACCAGCAGGGGGACGTACTCCCGGGTATGGTCGGTGGTGGCGGTGTAGGACGGATCACAGCCGTGGTCGGCGGTGAGGATCAGCGCGTCGTCGGGGCCCAGCTTCGGGAGGAACCTGCCCAGCCAGCGGTCGAACGCCGTCAGGGCGGCGGCGTAGCCGTCGATATCCCGGCGGTGGCCGTAGAGCATGTCGAAATCCACCAGGTTCACGAAGCACAGGCCGTGGAAGTCTTTTTCGCAGTATTCGTCGGTTTTTTCCATGCCCTCGGCGTTGGAATGGGTGAGAACGTACTCCGTAAGCCCCCGCCCGGCGAAGATGTCATGGATCTTGCCCACGCCGATGGAGTCAAGCCCCGCTGCCTTGACCGCGTCGGGCAGAGTGGGCCGGGGCGGCTCCAGGGAGAAATCCCGGCGGTTGGCGGTGCGCGTATAGCTGCCGTTGCCTGTGCCGACGAAGGGACGGGCGATCACCCGGCCGACGGCGTGGGGGCCCTGCAGCAGCGCCCGGGCGATACGGCAGTATTCATACAGCTGCTCCGGCGGGACCACATCCTCATGGGCGGCGATCTGGAACACGGAGTCGGCAGAGGTGTAGACGATCAGATCCCCGGTGGCCACATGCTCGTCGCCGTAGACATTGATGACCTCGGTGCCGGACCAGGGGGCGTTGGCCAGCACGCCGCGGCCGGTTTTGGCCCGGAAGGGGGCAAGGATCTCCTCGGGAAAGCCCCGGGGATAGAGGGGCAGCGGCTGCGCGGAGACAAGGCCCGCCAGCTCCCAGTGGCCGGTGGTGGTGTCCTTGCCACGGGAGGCCTCGGCCATGCGCCCGTAAGCGGCGGCCGCCCGGCGGGGCTTTGGCAGGCAGTCGACGCCGTCGATCATACCCAGGCCCAGGCGGATGAGATTGGGAATGCGGAGCTTGTCAGATCCGGCGCAGGCGCGCAGGGTATTCGTGCCGGCGTCGCCGAACAGCGGCGCGTCCGGCGAAGCGCCCACGCCGAAGGAATCCAGAACGATCAGAAAAATACGCTTCATAATGACCTCAAAAATAAGCCTCAGGCTGTCCGGCAGAGCCGGACAGCCCGGGCGGAG
Organism: Oscillospiraceae bacterium; assembly: GCA_902795095.1. The sequence goes on along the minus strand of CADBKB010000097.1, from coordinate 5,616 downwards.
TGTTATCCCTTCCAGAGGGAGTGCAGATTGCAGTAGGCGAACACGGCCTCCACCGTCTCGCCCTCGCACAGGGCGAAACAGGCCTTCGGCGCGTCGCCGGGCTTCAGGAGCTTGCGCTGGTTGCCGGCGTTGGTCTGCAGGGAGATCCATTCGATGTAATGCGCCTGCGTCATGGGATGCTCCACGGCGCCGACGGTGACGGTGACGATGTTGTTTTCCACGGTGTAAACGGGTACATGCTTTTCATGGGCGCCGTCGCTGGTGCCGGGGACGATCCGGGTCATCGGCTGACCGCAGCACATGACGGGAACGCCGGAGTCGCGCACCTTGGCAATGATGTTGCCGCAGTGTTCGCAGATGTAAAACATTTGATCCATAGGGAGGGCCTCCTTTGTTATTCTGAAACTGTGGCATTTCTGGCTTACGGTTCCATTATACCGCAAAAAACCGGACGGTACAACACCGGGACGAAAAAATAGTTTGCCGAAAAATGCCGGAAATGGCGGGAAAAATCGTTTACAAGCCGCTGGATTTATGATACATTTAAAAGGTAGTGGCCGGACGCGGGATGCGTCCGAAGAGAGAAAGGACGGATCTGTTTGGACAACGAAAACATCCAGTACGCGATCCAGATGAAGCATATTACCAAGCGCTTCGGCAGCATCCTTGCCAACGACGATGTGGACCTGGAGCTGCGCCGGGGCGAGATCCTGTCCCTGCTGGGCGAAAACGGCAGCGGCAAGACCACCCTCATGAACATGCTCGGCGGCATCTACTATCCGGATGAGGGCCAGATCTTCATCAACGGCGAGGAGGTCACCATCGCCTCGCCCAAGGATGCCTTCCGCCACGGCATCGGCATGATCCATCAGCACTTCAAGCTGATCGACGTGTTCACCGCCGCGGAGAACATCGTCCTGGGCCTGGAGGGCGAGAAGGGCAAGCTCAACAAGGAGGCCATCCACAAGGTCATCCGCGACATCTCCGAGCGCTACGGCTTTGAGATCGACCCGGACCAGAAGGTCTATAATATGTCCGTTTCCCAGAAGCAGACCGTGGAGATCGTCAAGGTGCTCTACCGCGGGGCGGACATCCTGATCCTGGACGAGCCCACCGCCGTGCTCACCCCCCAGGAGACGGAGAAGCTCTTCGCCGTCATGCGCAACATGAAGGCCGACGGCAAGGCGATCATCATCATCACCCACAAGCTGCACGAGGTGCTCAGCGTGTCCGACCGTGTGGCGGTGCTGCGCAAGGGCAAGTACGTCGGCAGCGTGGACACCAGGGACGCCACCCGGCAGAGCCTGTCGGATATGATGGTGGGCCGGGCCGTGTCGCTGAACATCGACTGCCCCAAGTATGACAATCCCGTGGACCGGCTGATCGTCGATCACCTGTCCGTGCGCAGTAAGGACGGCGTGCTCCGGCTCGACGATGTGAGCTTCACCGCCCGCGACGGCGAGATCCTGGGCATCGCCGGCATCGCTGGCTCCGGCCAGAAGGAGCTGCTGGAGGCCATCTCCGGCATGCAGACCCTGGAAGAGGGCAGCTCCATCACCTATATCGATCCCAAGACCGGAGAGCGGGAGGCCCTCGACCGCCTCGATCCCCTGGACATCATCAATCTGGGCGTCCGCATGGCTTTCGTGCCGGAGGACCGCTTCGGCATGGGCCTGGTGGGCGGCATGAACATCGTGGAAAACGTCAAGCTGCGCAGCTTCCGCCGGGGCAGAAGCATCTTCACCGACCAGCGCTTCCCCCAGAAGCAGGCCACCCAGATCGTGGACGAGCTGCAGGTCGTCACCCCGGACCTCAACCGCACCCCCCTGCGCCGGCTGTCCGGCGGCAACGTGCAGAAGGTCCTGGTGGGCCGCGAGATTGCCGGCACCCCCAGGGTGATGATGACCGCCTACGCCGTGCGCGGCCTGGATATCAATACATCCCTGACGATTTACAAGCTGCTGACCGAGCAGAAGATGAACGGCGTGGCCGTCATCTACGTGGGCGAGGACCTGGACGTCCTGCTGGAGCTGTGCGACCGGATCCTGGTGCTGTGCGGCGGCAAGGTGTCCGGCATCGTGGATCCCCGCCAGGTCACCAAGGAGCAGGTGGGTCTGATGATGACCCAAATGGGAGGTGAGAGCGATGCACAGTGAACACAAAGAACCCCTGATCCGCATTTCCAAGCGCCAGGGCATGCCCTTCTGGCGGGCGCTGGGCATCCGGCTCATCGCCGTGGCCCTGGCCCTGGTGGTGGCGGCGGTGGTCATCTTCGCCATCGTCCACATGAACCCCATCCGGGTGTATCTGTCCATGATCTCCGGCAACTTCGGCACGAAGAAGCGCATCTGGTACATGCTGCGCGATACGGCGGTGCTGGCCTGCATCGCCATCGGCCTGGCCCCCGCCTTTAAGATGCGGTTCTGGAACATCGGCGCCGAGGGTCAGATGCTGGTCGGCGGCATCGCCACCGCCTTCTTCATGATCAACTTCGCCGGGAAAATGCCCACGCCCCTGCTGTTTGTGTGCATGCTCCTCAGCGCGCTGGCCTTCGGCGCCCTCTGGGGCTGGATCCCCGGCTTCTTCAAGGCCAAACTCAACGCCAACGAGACCCTCTTCACCCTGATGCTCAACTACATCGCCATCCAGCTCACCGCCTACTGCGTATCCAAATGGGAGAATCCCTTCGGCTCCAACACCGTGGGCACCATCAACTCCCAGACCAAGATCGGCTGGATCGGCAACATGTTCTCCAAGGGCAACAACGGCGACTTCGGCTGGACGGTGGCGATCGTCCTGACCCTGGCGGTGCTCATGTACTGCTATCTCAGCTACACCAAGCACGGCTATGAGATCGCCGTGGTGGGCGACTCCAGAAATACCGCCCGCTACGCCGGCATCCGCGTCAACCGCATCTATATGCGCACCATGGCCCTGTCCGGCGCCATCTGCGGCTTCGCGGGCTTCCTGGCGGTGTCCGCGGTGTCGCGCACCATCTCCACCAGCACCGCCGGCGGCCGTGGCTTCACCGCCATCATCGTGGCCTGGCTGGCAAAGATGAATCCCTTTGTCATGATCCTGATCTCCGCCCTTTTGACCTTCCTGGACAAGGGCGCGGTGCAGATCGCCACGGACTACGGTCTGAACGAATACGCTTCGCAGATCGTCACGGGCATCATGCTGTTCTTCATTCTGGGCAGTGAATTCTTCATCAACTATCAGCTCCGCTTCCGCGGCAAGCATGAAAAGACAGCGCCAAAGACGGAGAAAGGAGGCGCGGCAGCATGAGCTTTCTGATGTCTCTTCCCACCCTGCTGCATTCCGCCATCATTTTCGGCACCGTCATCCTGTTCGGCGCCATGGGCGAGATCCTGACGGAAAAGGGCGGCAACCTCAACCTGGGCGTGCCGGGCATCATGTACCTCGGCGGCATCGCCGGCCTGTGCGCCACCTTCGCCTATGAGAACGTCTACTGCGCCCAGGCGGGCGTCAGTCCGAACACGGCCGTATGCGTCATCCTGTGCCTGCTGGCCACCTTCCTGGCGGCGGCGCTGGGCGGCCTGATCTACGCGTTTCTGACCATCACCCTGCGCACGAACCAGAACGTCACCGGTCTGACCCTGACGATCTTCGGCTCCGGCATCGGCAACTTCTTCGGCGGCAGCCTCAACAAGCTGGCCGGCGGCGTGGGGCAGGTCTCCGTCGCGGCTACCTCCGAGGCCTTCCGTGCCTACCCCCAGGGCCTGGTCAACGCCCTGGACCGGGTCACCGGCAGCCTGGGCCTGGGGACCCTGCTGTTCTCCTACGGCTTCCTCACCTATGTGGCCCTGGCCCTGGCCATTGTGCTGTGGTACTTCCTGGGCAAAACCCGCGCCGGTCTGAGTCTGCGGGCGGTGGGCGAGAACCCCGCCACCGCCGACGCCGCGGGCATCAACGTCACCAAGTACAAGTATCTGGCCACCTGCCTGGGCGCCGGCATCACCGGCATGGGCGGCACCTACTACGTGATGAACTACATCCGCGGCACCTGGGAGAACCAGGGCACCATCGAGGCCCTGGGCTGGCTGGCCGTGGCGCTGGTCATCTTCGCCACCTGGAAGCCCCTGCGCTCTATCTGGGGCTCGTACCTGTTCGGCATGCTCTACTGGGCTTACTTCTACATCCCGAACCTGACCAACCTGACCCGCAGCTCCAAGGAGCTGTTCAAGATGCTGCCCTATGTGGTCACGCTGATCGTGCTGCTGGTGGTGTCCCTCCGCCGCAAAAAGGAGGACCAGCCCCCCGCCTCGCTGGGCTTGCCGTACTTCCGGGAGGAACGATAGCTTATCCGGCGCGCTGCACTTCGCAGCGCGCCTTTTCTTTGCCTTGCCCTGTCAATGTTCAAAGAAAAGATACATTTGCCCGTGCGGCGGGGCTTGATTTCCGCCTGGGGCGGGTTTATGATGAGCATAGAGAATGATCGATCGTTTTAGAACATCCGAGAAAGGAAGACGGTCATGAAACCGAAAAAGACTGATCGGATCGTGAATACCCTCACGTCGGCTGTCCTGCTGCTGTGCACCGTCGGCATTGCGCTTTTCCTGTGCGCTTGCAGCTCCGGGAAAGATCCCATAACCGAAACGGAGCTCCCGGAACAGGCGGAACAAAATGAACAGGAAATACACAATGACCCGGATGGTCCCGTTTTTCAGAAGCTTGGCAACGAAAAATACCGCAGCCCCGCCGGGACGGAGTACGAATTCCTGTGCAACGGGGGGTTTCTGTATTACCTTGGTCATCCGACACTCGCGGGAGAGGCGTCCGCAGATCAAACCCAGTTTTGCTCGATCCAGGAGGATCCGACAGACCACATTCTGATCGGGTTTTCTGAGGACAGCGAATGGTTCAGCATTTACCGCAGAGCCGATTTGGTGGCTTTTGATTATTCTCTGGAGAACTGCGTTCGACTGGAGCTTTTTCCCTTTAACTATCTGACACCCGTCGATCCCATCCATGCGACCTGTCAGGAGGGAATCACCGATCCAGAGGAGATTGCTGCATTTGTGTCCGACGTTTGCTCACAGAAGGATCCACGGGAGGCCGGGCTGTACGATCTGGCGAGGAAACCCGACGGAACGCTGGAAAACTGCTACAGCTGCGCTGTGATCTACGGTTTCTTTGAGGAAGAGCCATATCTGGCCATCCCAATGCCGGTCACATCATACAATGATCTGGCATATTCGGTTTCGATCGGAAATGAAGAATATGTTCTGCCGGAGGAATGGCTCCAAAAGCTGCGGGAAGGCTGAAAACGGTCGACTGTGATCTGAATTAACAAAACCAAAGCACGCCGCAAGATATTTGCGGCGTGCTCTTTCTTCTGCATTTCTGCTATTGACAAGCCTGTTTATTCGTGATAAACTGCAGTTAGTTTATTGGAAATAAACTAAGGAGGGGAACGTCATGGCGGATCTGACGCTGGGCGTTGTGGAGGCGCGGTTTGCCGAGCTGATCTGGCAGCATGAGCCCATCGGCTCCAGGGCGCTGGCGGAGCTTTGCGAGCGGGAGCTTTCGTGGAAGCGGCCCACGACCTACAATGTGCTGCGCAAGCTGTGCGAGAAGGGGATTTTTCAGAAT
>CADBKB010000096.1 GCA_902795095.1 Oscillospiraceae bacterium | reverse complement strand
CCAGCAGGTCGATGCAGGTCTCCAGCACGGATTTGGCCAGGGAGATCCCGGCAAGGAAGCCGGCTTTCTTTTCGGGATCCGGCTCCGTGAGGATGTGGGTCTCGTGGTAGAATTTATTCACCGCACCCGCCAGCTCATAGATATAGGCACAGATGAGATTCGGCGCGCTGTCGCGGCAGGCAAGCTCCAGGTTGTCGGCCAGGCGGGAAATGACGAGCTGCATGGCCTTCTCCTCCGGGCTGAGCGCTTCACGGACGGGCAGGCTCTGAGCGCCCTCCGCACGGGCCAGGATGGACTTGATGCGCACGATGGTATAGAGGATATAGGGGCCGGTGTTGCCCTCGAAGGCGGCAAAGCGGTCCATATCGAAGACGTAATCCTTGGTGGGCTGATTGCTGAGGTCGCCGTATTTGAGGGCGGCCATGGCGATCTTGCGGGCGGTCTCGGGCCGATCCTCGGCGCTGACCACCTGGTTATCCTCGATCTTCTTCTCCACAAACTCCGTGATTTCGGCAATCAGACGCTCCAGGCGCATGACGCCGCCCTCGCGGGTCTTGAAGGGCTTGCCATCGGGGCCGTTCATGGTGCCGAAGCCCAGATGATCCAGCCGCACCTCCGGCGGGACGATGCCGGCCTTGCGCGCTGCGCGGAAGACCTGCTCGAAGTGCAGATTCTGACGCTTGTCCGTCACGTAATAGATGCGGCCGGGCTGATAGTCGCCCATGCGCGCAAGAAGCGTGGCCAGGTCCGTGGTGGCGTACAGCGTCGCGCCGTCGGACTTGAGCAGAATGCACGGCGGGATCTGCTTGGTGTCCTCCGGCTCGGATACGTCCACCACCAGGGCCCCGTCGGAGCGCTGGGCCAGGCCCTTTTCCTGCATGATCTCCAGCATCGGCGCCACATAGGGCTGGGCGTCGCTCTCGCCGAGCCACAGCTCGAAGTCCACATTCAGCCGGGCATAGTTTTTCTTCAGATCCGCCACGCTCAGGCGCATGATGTGTTTCCACAGGGCATGGCAGCCCCGGTCGCCCTCCTGCAGACGGCGGGTCATGTCGTGGGCCTTGGCGGCAAACGCCTCGTCGGCCTTGCTCTTGGCGGATGCGGCGGGGTAGATCTCCTCCAGATCCGCAATGGTGAAGGGCGCTTCGGCGGGATACTCGCCGGAAAAGCTCTCGTCAAAATACGGCAGCTCCGGCCGGCGCTCGCGCAGCTCGGCGATGATCAGGCCCATTTGCAGGCCCCAGTCGCCCATGTGGATATCGCCGACGACGTCGTTGCCGAAAAAGCGGAAGATACGCTTCAGGCTCTCGCCGATGATGGCGGAGCGCAGATGGCCCACATGCAGAGGCTTGGCCACATTGGGACCGCCGTAGTCGATGATCATCCGGCAGGCCGCGGGGTCCGGCTCCACGCCGAAGCGCTCGCCGGTGCGCATGGCCTCCAGGTACCGGGCTAGAAATGCCGGTGCCAGACACAGGTTGATGAAGCCGGGGCGGCAGGCCTCGGCGCGCTCGAAGCTCTCGCTTTCGGCAAGCCGGGCGGCCACATCCTCGGCGATGGCCATGGGGGCTTTATGGTAAACCTTCGCGGCGGGCAGGGCGCCGTTGCACTGGTATTCGCACAGGTCCGGGCGGTTGGACACGGTAACCTTTCCATAGGCTTCGTCGTAGCCTGCGGCAGCAAAGGCGCCGCTGACCTCCCGGGAGATCAGATCGATCAGCTTTAACATGATACTCTCCTTCTTATGCTTTGATCGAGGATATCATAGCAGAAAAAGCCCGCGGTGTACAGCAAAAATTACGGAAAAAACAGCCGCACCGCCAGGGCGCTGGCCGCAAAGCCGGTCAAATCCGCAATCAGGGCGGCGGGAAGAGCATGACGGGTATGGCGGATCTTTGCCGCGCCGAAGTAGACGGAGATCGTATAGAAGGTCGTCTCCGTGGAGCCCAGCATCACTGCGCTGACCAGGCCGATGCGGGAATCCGGTCCATAGGTGCGCATGAGATCCATGCCCACAGCCAAGGCGGCGCTGCCGGAAATCGGCCGCAGAAGCATCAGCGGCGCCGTCTCCGGCGGCAGTCCGAGCAGCGAGAAAACCGGCGTCAACCACCGCGCCACGGCGTCCGGCAGTCCGGAGGCGCGCAGCATGGCCGCCGCCGGAAGCAGCACGATAAGCTGCGGCAGGATGCGGCTGAGGAGCCGCAAGCCGTCAAGGGCGCCGTCGGTGAGGGCGCTGTAGAGATCCGTGCGGCGGCACATCGCGGCGGCGAACACGCACAGAAACAAGCCCGGCGCCAGATAGTCCGTCACCGCTCCAGCCCCCGGGCCGCCAGCAGTCCCGCCGTCACCGAAACCGCCGAGCTCAGCCACACCGCCGGGACGATGGCATAGGGGGCCGGGGCGCCGAGGGAGGCGCGCAGAGCCGCCACAGTGGTGGGGATGAGCTGGATGGAGGCGGTATTCATGACGACCAGGCGGCACATTTCGTCGGTGGCGACGTCGCTGCCGGACAGCGTGCGCATCCGGCGCAAGGCCCGAATGCCCATGGGCGTGGCGGCGTTGCCGAGACCCAGGGCATTGGCGGCCAGATTCTGCCCGATGGCGGCGCAGGCTTCGGGATCCGCCGCGGCCCGCGGGAAAATCCGGCGCAGGATCGGCCGCAGCCGACGCGCCAGAGCCGCCGTACAGCCGGAGCGCTCCATAACGCACTGCAGCGCGCACCAGACGCTGAGCGGACCTGCCAGAGCCAGCGCCAGCTCCACCGCTTCCGTCGCGCCGGAGAACATCGCCGCGCTCACCTCCGCGCCTCTGCCGGTCACCATCGCGCCGGCCACAGAAAGGGCATACAGCCCCACGATGACCCATGACAGTATCATCCGTTCCCCTCCCGCATTTCCCCCTTGGATGTATGTGGAAATACTGCAAAAATTGTATTTGTTTCCATTTTTCTGTTGACTTTTTTTGAGTTTTGTCGTATAATCCCGTATGTGAACATTAAGTACAAAAGGAGTTGTACTCATGAAAGCTACAGGTATCATCCGCAAGGTAGACGAGCTCGGGCGCATCGTCCTCCCCATCGAGCTTCGCCGCAATCTTGACATTGCTGAACGCGACGAACTGGAAATCTATGTTGACGGCGACAATGTGATCCTGCACAAGCACGAGGCATCCTGCATTTTCTGCGGCAGCATCAGCCTGCTTTATCATTACCAGGGCAAGCATGTCTGCACCGAATGCATCAAAAACCTCGAAGCCATGCGTGCCGAAGACTGATTGCCCGCATCGGGTAACCCAGCCTCAGGCTGACGAACTTCTTCCTATCGCATTTCACCCGCGGCCGTTTCTTCGAAGCGCCGCGGGCGTCTTTTCTTCCATTTCTTGACACCCTCCCGTGGCGATGCTATCATAAACCCATCCAATACTATGCAATCCGCGCCTGTCTCATGCCGGGCAACACGGATGAAAGGAGTCCGCCATGACGAAAAAAGAACGGGCTATGGAGCTGTTCACCCAGGGCTATAACTGCGCCCAATCGGTGGTGCTGGCCTTTGCCGACGAGCTGGAGCCGGATGAAGGGACCCTTGCCAGGCTCAGCAGCAGCTTCGGCGGGGGCCTGGGCCGGATGCGGGAGGTTTGCGGCGCCGTGAGCGGCATGGCCATCGTGCTGGGCCTGCTGGACGGCTATGACGATCCCGCCGACGGCGCGGCAAAAGCGGCGCATTACGAACGCATCCAGGCGGCCGCAAAGAAATTCGAAGCCGAGAACGGTTCCATCGTGTGCCGGGAGCTGCTGGGCCTGAGCCAGAAGCACGACGCCCCCTCCCCCTCCGCGCGATCCGCCGATTTCTACAAAAAGCGCCCCTGCAAGGAGCTGGTGGGCATGGCGGCGGAAATCCTGGAGGCGCAGCTCCGGGCCGACTGAGAAAGGAGCATCATGGAAAACGAGATCACAAAACTGACGATCCTGCACTCCAATGATATGCACGGCGATTTCCTGCCCCGCAGGATCGGTCCCCACGAGGTGGGCGGTCTGCCCCGCCTGTCCGGCTACATCAAGAAAATGCGGGAGGAAAAGGACAACGTCCTGTATGCGATCGCCGGCGATATGTTCCGCGGCTCCATCATCGACTCGGAATATCTGGGCCTTTCCACCATCGACCTGATGAACATCCTGCGGCCTGACGTGACCACCGTGGGCAACCACGAGGTGGACTATGGCCTGGCGCACCTGCTGTTTCTGGAAAAATGCGCCCGCTTCCCCATCATCAACGCGAATCTTTTCGTCACCATGAACGGCGCGCGGCTGTTCATGCCCTATCTGAATATCGATATCGGCGGCATGCGCATCCTGTTCATCGGCATTCTTACCGAAGAGATCCTCGCCTCCACCCGGAATGAGAAGATCATCGGCACCTTTATCGACCTCAAGGAGGCGGCCCGGGAAATCGGCGTCATCTGCGACAACTACCGCACCGTCAAGACCGATCTGACCGTCCTTTTGACCCACATCGGCCTGGAAATGGACAAGAAGCTCGCGGAAGCGCTGGACCCCGATTGGGGCGTGAATCTCATCATCGGCGGACACTCCCACAGCTTCATGCGGCAGCCCGTGGTGGTCAACAATATCCCCATCGTGCAGGTGGGCACCGGCACGAGGATGATCGGCCAGTTCGACCTGCAGTACGACCGGGAGAAGAAGGAGCTGCTGGATCTGCGCTGGCACTGCGTACCCATCAACGAGCAGACCGCCCCCAAGGACGAGGTCATGGAGGAGCTGCTGGACAGCTACCGCTCCGAGACGGACAAGAAGTACAAGCGCGTGGTGTGCCGCTGGGCCCGGAAGCTGACCCATCCCAGCCGGGAGAAGGAGACGGAGATGGGCAACCTCTATGCCGACGCCATCCAGACCGATTCCAGCTTCGATATCATGATGGTGGGCTCCGGCTCCATCCGCAAGAAGGAGCTCGGCCCCGTGCTGGAATACCAGGACATGGTGGAGAACACCCCCTTCGACGACGCGATCTGGATGTTCGAGGTCACGGGCGGCCAGTTCCGGCGGATCGTGAAGCATCTGCTGCGGGACGAGGCCTGGAAGGGCGAAACGGAGTTCTACCAGTTCTCCCAAGGCGTGCGCATCCTCTACAACCGCACCACGAAGGAGCTGCTGGAGCTCAAGTTCCACGGCGAGGACGTGACCGACGATATGCGTCTCAAGCTCGCCCTGCAGAATTACCACTTCAAGAATTTTGACGACTTCATGGGCGTGCCCCTGGAGGAGGTCAGGCAGAACATGCGCCCCCGGGTGGTGGCCACCTCCTTCAACAACATCATGGAGGAATACTTCGCCACCCACGACAACCTGGACGCCCACGTGGAGGGCCGGATCGAGATTATTGATTAAAAGAATTAGGGCATGGCTCCCGCCATGCCTCAACTGTTATTTAATCATATCCCCGGACGCCGAAGCGGCGGTCGTGGGGCTTGAGGGGCAGCTCGGT
>CADBKB010000095.1 GCA_902795095.1 Oscillospiraceae bacterium | reverse complement strand
ATGATCAGCGGGGTACGGGCCTCGTCGATGAGGATGGAGTCCACCTCGTCCACGATGGCAAAGTTGTGGCCCCGCTGCACCCGCTCGTTGGCGTAGATTGCCATGTTGTCGCGCAGGTAATCAAAGCCCAGCTCGTTGTTGGTGCAGTAGGTGATGTCGGCGTTGTAGGCCGTCCGGCGCTGCTCGCCCGACAGGCCGTGGATGATCAGGCCCACCTTCAGACCCATGAAGCGGTAGACCTTGCCCATCCACTCGGAGTCACGCTTGGCCAGATAGTCGTTGACGGTGACGATGTGCACGCCCTGGCCGCTGATGGCGTTGAGGTAGGCCGGCAGGATGGCCACCAGGGTTTTGCCTTCGCCGGTCTTCATCTCGGCGATGCGGCCCTGGTGCAGGATGATGCCGCCGATGAGCTGCACCCGGTAGGGCTTCATGCCCAGCACGCGCCAGGCGGCCTCGCGCACCGCGGCAAAGGCCTCGGGCAGCAGATCGTCCAGGGTTTCGCCGGCGGCGAAGCGGGCGCGGAATTCGTCGGTTTTTGCCTGCAGCTCCGCATTGGACAGGGCGCCGTAAGGCGCCTCCAGAGCTTCGATTTTCCGGACCGTCGGCTCCAAACGCTTGACCTCGCGCTCGGAGCGGGTCCCGAACAGTTTATCCATCAATCCCATAGCATTGCTTCCTTTCAAAAGCGGCGCGGGGCCGCGTAAAGATGATTTCAAAGCCATATTACGGCATTTTAGCCATTATATCACAGATCCAGGAAAAAGGACAGAGTGAAACTTGAAGGAAATGTAAACTTTCCGTGTTCTGTCCCGGCGGCGGCGGGCATAGCTTATCCGCAAGGAGGGATTTGATGAGAAAAGGACTGATCTGCGCCGTTCTGGCGGCGCTGCTGTGCCTGAATGCCGGGGCCGCGGAGGTGGACGTCCCTGCGCCCTCGGCGGTGCTGATGGATGCGGCCACGGGCACGGTGCTCTATGAGAAGGACGCCCGCCAGTCGCTGCCGCCGGCCAGCGTGACCAAGGTGATGACCCTGCTGCTGGTGATGGAGGCCCTGGAGGACGGCACCATCGGCTGGGACGATACGGTGATCGCCTCGGAGTATGCCGCGGGCAAGGGCGGCAGCCAGGTGTTCCTTGCGCCGGGGGAGGGGATGCGCATGGATGAAATGCTCAAATCCGTGGTGGTCTCCTCCGCCAATGACTGCGCCACCGCCCTGGCAGAGCATGTGGCGGGCAGCGAGGAGGCGTTTGTGGAGCGGATGAACGCGCGGGCGAAGGAGCTGGGCATGGACGACACCCATTTCGTCAACTGTACCGGCCTGGACGATGACCCCGCGGCGGCGGAGCACAGGAGCTCCGCCCGGGACATTGCCATCATGTCCCGGGAGCTTCTGAAGCATGACGCCATCCGCAACTATACCACCATCTGGATGGATACGGTGCGGGGCGGAAAATTCGGCCTGTCCAATACCAATAAGCTGGTGCGCTTCTACAAGGGGACGACGGGCCTGAAAACGGGCTACACCTCCGCCGCGGGCCACTGCCTCAGCGCCTCGGCCGAACGCGACGGCATGGAGCTCATCGCCGTGGTGATGCACTGCGCCTCCTCGGCGGAGCGGTTTTCCTCGGCCAAGCAGCTTCTGGACTACGGCTTTGCGAACTTCGCCCTGGCCCCGCCGGAGCCGGAGACCGTGCCCGTCCCTGTCCGGCTGGGGACCCGGCCCGCCGTGAATCCGGTGCCGCAGGACGATGCGCCGATTCTGGTGCGCAAGGCCCAGCGCGGCATCCTGCGCATGCAGACGGAGCTGGCGCCGGAGGTGGAGGCGCCGGTGCAGGCCGGCCAGGTGCTGGGGCAGCTCAGGATCTATGCCGGCGACGAGCTTCTGAGCGAAATACCCATGGTGGCGGAGGCAGATGTGCCCCGACTCGGCGTGTTCGGGATCGCTCTCCGGCTGCTTGACCGGATCTGTTTCGGAGAATATATGCAATCTACGCTTGACGAATAGCGTTTTTTCTGGAATAATATAATACTATGAACACGGGACCGCGTTCCATGCTGCGGTTCGGAAAAGAGACGGTACCATGAGAGCCAGCGGAATCATTCTTCACATTTCTTCTCTGCCCTCGCCCTACGGCGTCGGCACCCTCGGCGCGGCGGCCCGGCAATTTGCCGACGCCCTTGCCCGCGCCGGCCAGAGCTATTGGCAGGTGCTGCCCCTGCAGCCCACGGGTTTCGGCGATTCACCCTACCAGGCTCTGTCCGCCTTTGCGGGCAATCCCTATTTCATAGATCTTGATGAGCTGGCGGAGGAAAACCTGCTGCGGCCGGAGGAACTGCCGGCGGCTCCGGCGGATCCGTCCCGGGCGGATTATGCCGCCCTGTACCGGGATCGGCTGTCGGTGCTGCGTCTGGCCTATGAGCGCTTCGTCCGCTTTCCCAATCAGGAGCTTGTACGGTTCGTCACCGGAGAATTGGAGTGGATCCGGGATTACGCCCTGTTTATGGCCCTGAAGAAGCGCTTTGCCGGCCTGGACTGGACCCAATGGCCCGAAGAGCTGCGCGAACGGAAGATGTCCGCGCTTCGGGAGGCCTCCAATGAGCTGCGCGACGAGATCACCTTCCATTATTTCCTCCAGTATGTGTTTTTCCGGCAGTGGGATCGGCTGAAGGCCTACTGTGCCGACCGCGGCATCCGATTGATCGGCGACGTGCCCATCTATGTGCCTCTGGACTCCGCCGACGTATGGGCCAATCCTTCGCTGTTCCAGCTCGACGAGCATCTGGCCCCCACGCTTGTGGCGGGCTGTCCGCCGGATCAGTTCAATGAGGACGGTCAGCTCTGGGGCAACCCCCTGTACGACTGGAAGGCCATGGCAGGCGCCGGCTACGACTGGTGGCTGCGCCGGCTGCGCTCGGCGGCGCGGATGTACGATGTGGTGCGGCTGGATCATTTCCGCGGCTTTGAAAGCTACTGGGCTGTGCCCTACGGCGATAAGAATGCCCGCGGGGGCGCGTGGCTGCCCGGCCCGGGCATGGATTTCATCCGTACCGTCCGGGAAGCGCTGCCGGAGATGTCCTTCATCGCCGAGGATCTGGGCTTCCTGACTCCGGCGGTGCTCAAGCTGCAGAAGGATTCGGGCTTCCCCGGTATGAAGGTGCTGGAGTTTGCCTTTGATCCGGCGGAGCCCAGCCAATATCTGCCCCATCGGTACGACAGCGGCTGCGTCTGCTATACCGGCACCCACGACAACGCGCCCCTTACCCAGTGGTTCGGGGAGATCTCCGAGGAGGAGCGGGCCTTCGCCAAAAAATATCTGGCCCTGACCGAGGAGGAGGGGATCGCCTGGGGCTTGATCCGCGGCGGTATGGGCAGCGTGGCGGAGCTCTTTATGGCCCAGATGCAGGACTATCTGCCCGCCGAATACAGCGCCCGTATGAATGAGCCCGGCCGCCTCAACGGCCTCAACTGGCGCTGGCGGCTGGTGCCGGAGGCGCTGGACGAGACGCTGATTGCCCGCATCCGGGAGATCACCGAGCGCTACGGCCGGGTGAAGCCGCCCCCGGAGAATCTGCCGCATCCGCTGTAAACAGAAAACGAAAAAAGACGGCCTGCTGCAAGCGATTGCAGCAGGCCGAAAACTGTCAAAGGATCCGGAAGACTTCAAGAATCGGAGGGAAGGAAAGTGTGAAAGGGAACCGTCAGGGTTCCCTTTCGCGTTCAATCAAACCGTTTTCCAAACTTTTTCAAAAGTTTGGAAAACGCACGCAGCGTGGCAAAAATACTTTTTTGACATGCTGCGGCCTGCTGCAAGCGATTGCAGCAGGCCGGTTTTGTATGGGATCGGAGGATGGGATTCGGCTTAGAACACGCCCTGCTCCATCATGGCCTCGGCGACCTTCTTGAAGCCTGCGATGTTGGCGCCGGCCACCAGGTTGTAGCCCAGGCCGTACTCTTCGGCGGCCTCGGCGGAGACCTTGTGGATGTTGACCATCATGCGATGCAGCTGGTTGTCCACCTCTTCGGCGGTCCAGACCAGACGCTCGGAGTTCTGGGCCATTTCCAGAGCGGAGACGCCCACGCCGCCGGCGTTGACGGCCTTGGAGGGAGCCACGATCATGCCGGGCTGCGCCATGAGGAAGGTCAGCGCGTCATTGGTGGTGGGCATGTTGGCGACCTCGATGTAGTACTTCACGCCGTTGGCAGCGATCTTCTCAGCGCTGTCCATGCGCACGTCGTTCTGCATGGCGGCGGGCATGATGACGTCGGCCTTGACGCCCCAGGGCTTCTCGCCGGGGAAGAAGGGCACGCCGAACTTATCGGCATAGTCCTGCACTCTGTTGCGGCCGGAGGCGCGCATTTCGAGCATGTAGTTGACCTTCTCTTCGCTGGAGGAGACGCCCTCTTCGTCGTAGATGTAGCCGTCGGGACCGGACAGGGTCACGACCTTGGCGCCCAGATGCAGGGCCTTCTTGCAGATGCCCCAGGCCACGTTGCCGAAGCCGGAGACCGCGATGGTCTTGCCCTTGATGTCCTCGCCCTCATGCTTGAGGACTTCCTGCAGATAGTACATGGCGCCGTAGCCGGTGGCCTCGGGGCGGGTCAGGGAGCCGCCGTAGCTGAAGCCCTTGCCGGTGAGCACGCCGTTTTCCCAAACGCCCTTGAGGCGGCGGTACTGGCCGAAGAGGAAGCCGATCTCGCGGCCGCCCACGCCCATGTCGCCGGCGGGGACGTCGACGTCGGGCCCGATGTAACGATACAGAGCGGTCATGAAGCTCTGGCAGAAGCGCATGATCTCCGCGTCGGACTTGCCGGCGGGATCGAAGTCGGAGCCGCCCTTGCCGCCGCCGATGGGAAGACCCGTCAGGCTGTTCTTGAAGGTCTGCTCAAAGCCGAGGAACTTGATGATGCCGGGGTAGACGTTGGGCTGGAAGCGCAGGCCGCCCTTGTAGGGGCCGATGGCGCCGTTGAACTGGCAGCGGTAACCGGTGTTGGTGTGATAGTTGCCCTGGTCGTCCATCCAGCAGACACGGAAGGTGAACATGCGCTCGGGCTCAACGATGCGGCTGAGCAGATCGGCCTTCTCGTACTCCGGGTGCTTGTCGATCACGGGAGACAGGGAGGAGAGGACCTCTTCCACGGTCTGAACGAACTCCGGCTCGCCGGCATGCTTTTTCTTGACGTCGTTAATGACACGTTCCACATATGCGTTCATTACTCATTCTCCATTCTATTCAATTTGCCCCGGGTCCCCGGGTATCATGCCAACATTATATCATAAAGTTTCAAAAACTGTTCACCAAAAATATAGAAATCTCGGGGAATAAATATGGCAATTCCAACATATTCAGCCGGCTACGGTGAAAGATTATGCGATTTTTCAGCGCAACCGAAACATTCCGCCCACCGGGACCGGCCCGGGGGCGGCCCGGCTGATTTTGAAGGATTCTTGCGTCGATCTTTCATGGACGGACAAAAAAGGGGCCGTTGCAAAATGCATTTTGCAACGGCCCCTTGCAAGATTTCCGGCAGTTTGCCGGAAATCTTTTTGATTGAACGCGAAGGGCGGGC
>CADBKB010000094.1 GCA_902795095.1 Oscillospiraceae bacterium | reverse complement strand
CCGGGACAAAATCCGCGGGTCTTTGTTCCGTCAGGCCGAAGTACCATTCAATGGCCTGGGCAATGCGCGAACAGGCGCTGCCGTCGCCGTAGGGATTGACGGCGTGGGCCATGGCCCGGTAGGCTTCGGGGTCGTCCAGCAGCTCGCAGGCCATGGAGACGATGGTATCGTACTCCACCCCGGCCAGCTTCGCCGTGCCGGCGGCGATGGCCTCGGGGCGCTCGGTCTCCCGGCGCATGACCAGCACCGGCCGGCCCAGGGCGGGCGCCTCCTCCTGCAGACCGCCGGAATCGGTCATGACCAGGTGGCAGCGGGCGATGAGATTGTGCATCTGCAGCACGTCCACCGGGTCGATCAGATGGATCCGGGGATGGCCGGAGAGGTACTTGCGGGCGCATTCACGGACCGCGGGGCTCAGATGGACGGGATACACCGCCTCCGTGTCGGGGTGGCGGTCCACCACCTCGCGGATGGCCCGCATGATGTTGCGCATGGGCTCGCCGTAGTTCTCCCTGCGGTGGCAGGTAACGGCAATGATGCGCTTTTTCTCAAAATCCAGGGCATTGAGCAGCGGATCGTCAAAGGTGAAGCGCTCCTTGACCGTGGTCTTCATGGCGTCGATGGCGGTATTGCCGGTGATGAAGATCTCTCCGCGGATGGACTCCGCGCGCAGATTGTCTGCGTTGGCCTTTGTCGGGGAGAAGTGCAGCTCGGCGATGTCGCCCACCAGGGTGCGGTTCATCTCCTCGGGGAAAGGCGAATACTTGTCGAAGGTGCGCAGGCCCGCTTCCACATGGCCCACGGGGATCTTGTGGTAGAAGGCGGACAGGGCGCCTGCGAAGGTGGTGGAGGTATCGCCGTGGACCAGAATGAGGTCCGGCTTGGCCTGATCGATCACCCGGTCCATGCCCAGGATGGTCTTCGTGGTGATGGTGGACAGGGTCTGCTGCCGCTCCATGATGTTCAGGTCATACTGGGCCTCCAGGCCGAAGGCCTGCATGACAGAATCCAGCATCTCCCGGTGCTGGCCGGTGAGGCAGCAGATGCTCTCCAGCCCCTTCCGGCGGCCCAGCTCCATGACGAGGGGAGCCATTTTGATTGCCTCCGGCCGGGTGCCGAAGACCGACATGATTTTAATTGTCTTCATGGGGTTCCTCCGGTTCGGGTTTCTCTTTTCTGCTGCTGAAGATGGTCCAGAAGCCGATGCCGCCGACGATGAAAATCGATCCGAGCAGCAGCAGCGCCTTGACCTCGCCGGAGCTGGTGAGCACCACGGCAGCCAGACCCAGCAAGGCGGTGAGCATATAGGTGATCATGACCGCCTGCTTCTGGTTGAAGCCCATGTCGATCAGCCGATGGTGCACATGCTCCCGATCCGCGGTCATGGGGTTCTGGCCCCGGGCCAGGCGGCGGATGACGGCGAAGCAGATATCGAAAATGGGAATGCCCAGGATCAGGAAGGGCACCGCGAAGGAAATGATCGCGTAGAGCTTGAACAGGCCCTGGATGGACATGGTGGCCAGGATGAAGCCCAGGAAGGTGGACCCGGTATCGCCCATGAAGATCTTGGCGGGATTGAAGTTATAGGGGATGAAGCCCAGGCAGGCTCCGAACAGAGCCGCCATGATCACTGCCACATTCTGCTCCGCCACCAGGATGGAGACCACCAGCATGGTGGCCGCGGAGATGCCGGACACGCCCACGGCCAGGCCGTCGAGCCCGTCGATGAAGTTGACGGCATTGGTGATGGCCACGATCCAGACGATGGTGACTACCACGGAGACGATGCTGTTCAGATGCAGATATGTAGCCGCGCTGGTGAGCACGGGATTGGAGATGAACTCGATCCGGCAGCCGTAGAGCACCACCACCACCGCGGCCAGGATCTGCACCAGAAACTTGGGCAGCGCGCGCAGGGTGTAGATGTCGTCCATCACGCCCAGGATGACAATGAGCAGAGAGCCGATGAGGATGCCGCGCATTTCCCGGTCGATCTCAGCGAAGATCAGCACCGTGACGACGAAGGCCACAAAGATGGCCAGGCCGCCCAGCCGGGGAATGGGCACCTTGTGCATGCGCCGGTTGTCCTTGGGCACGTCCATGGCTCCCACGCTGACGGCCAGCTTCTTGACCAGGGGGGTGGCCGCATAGGACAGCACCGCCGCCACCAGGACCGCCGCCAGGATCCACAGGGCAAAATGAAGTTGAGGCGTCATAAAGACTCAAACCTTTCTCACGCGTTAGTGTCAGCGGGCGACGAAGCCCACCTTCTTATAGACCTTACGCAGGGTCTTCTCGGCAAGATAGCTTGCCCGCTCGGCGCCTTCCTTATAGATGCTCTCGAGGTAGGCCTTGTCGCCCATGAGCTGGGTCGCCTGCTCACGGATGGGCCGCAGCAGCTCCACCACGGCCTCGCCCACGGCGGGCTTGAACACGCCGTAGCCCTGGCCCTCGAACTCCGCCTCGGCCTCCTCGATGGTCTTGCCGGTGGCGGTGCAGTAGATGGCCAGCAGATTGGAGATGCCGGGCTTGGCGTCCTTGTCGAAGCGGACGGCGGCGTCGCAGTCGGTGACCGCGCGCTTGAACTTGCGCATGATATCCTCGGGCTTATCCATGAGGAACACGCAGCCCTCTGGATCGGACTTGGACATCTTGCTCATGGGATCGCCCAGGCTCATGATGCGGGTGCCCATCTTGGGGATGAAGGGCTCGGGCAGGGTGAAGGTATCGGAATACAGGCCGTTGAAGCGGTTGGCGATGTCGCGGCAGAGCTCCACGTGCTGCTTCTGATCCTGGCCCACGGGCACCAGATCCGCCTGATACAGCAGGATATCCGCCGCCATGAGCACGGGATAGGTGAACAGGCCGGCGGTGATATTGTCGGCGTGCTTCTTGGACTTATCCTTGAACTGGGTCATGCGGCTGAGCTCGCCGAACTGCGTATAGCAGCCCAGCACCCAGCTCAGCTCCGCGTGCTGGCGCACATGGCTCTGGATGAACAGGATGTTCTTCTTCGGGTCCAGACCGCAGGCGATATACTGGGAGAGCTGCTCAAGGGTGCGGCGCCGCAGGGCGGGCGGATCCTGCCGCACGGTGATGGCGTGCATATCCACGATGCAGTACAGGCAGTCATACTCGTCCTGGAGGGCGACCCAGTTCTTGATGGCGCCCATATACGAGCCCAGAGTCAGATCGCCGCTGGGCTGAATACCGCTGAAAATCCTTTTTTTCTCGTTCATAAATCACACCTCGCATGTGTATTTAGTCTCAATCCTGTGTATCATATCACATTTTAATAAAAATGGCAACTAATCATTGACATTCCCACCCAAAGAAATGTAAAATAATCTGGAATAAAATCAGGAGGCATTTCCATGGATTTTTTTGAACAGATGGAAGCGCGGATCCCCGTCGGGGGCGTCCGCACCCGTTTCGCCCCGAGTCCCACAGGCTATATGCACATCGGCAACCTGCGCACCGCCCTGTATACCTGGCTGATCGCCAAGGCCCAGAACGGCACCTTCATCCTGCGCATCGAGGATACCGACCAGGGCCGCTATGTGGATGGCGCTGTGGACGTGATCTACAATACCCTGGCCAAGTGCGGCCTGACCCACGACGAAGGCCCCGACGTCGGCGGCCCGGTGGGTCCCTATATCCAGTCCCAGCGGCGTGATCTCTACGGCAAGTACGCCGAGCTTCTGGTCGCCCGCGGCGGCGCCTACCACTGCTTCTGCCAGAAGCAGGACGAGGAGCCGACCGAAGGCAAGGCCATCGTCAAGCATGTGTGCGACTGCCCCTCCCTTCCCGAGGAGGTGGTCCGCGAGCGCATCGCGGCGGGCGAGCCCTACGTCATCCGTCAGAAGATCCCCCAGTCCGGCTCCACCACCTTCCACGACGCCTCCTTCGGCGATATCACCGTGGACAACAGCGAGCTGGAGGATCAGATCCTGCTGAAATCCGACGGTCTGCCCACCTATAACTTTGCCAATGTCATCGACGATCACCTCATGGGCATCACCCATGTGGTCCGCGGCAGCGAGTATCTCTCCTCCGCGCCGAAGTACAACCTGCTCTACGAGGCCTACGGCTGGCCGATCCCCACCTACGTTCACTGCAGCCCCGTCATGCGTGACGCCCAGCATAAGATGTCCAAGCGTCACGGCGACCCCAGCTTTGAGGATCTGATTGCCCAGGGCTTCCTCACCGAGGCGGTGCTCAACTATGTGGCCCTGCTTGGCTGGTCTCCCCGGGGCGAGCTGTCCGAGCGGGAGTTCTTCACCCTCAGCGAACTGGCGGAGGTCTTCGACATCGGCGGCATCTCCAAATCCCCCGCGGTGTTTGACATTGTCAAGCTGCGCTGGATGAACGCGGAGTATATCAAGAAGCTCGAGCCCGAGGCTTTCTATGCCATGGCGGAGCCCTGGCTGCGGCAGGCGATCTCCGATCCCGCCATAGATCTGCGCCGGGTCAGCGCCCTGATCCAGCCCCGCTGCGAGATCCTCTCCGAAATTCCGGAAAAGGTGGATTTCCTGCAGGCCCTGCCGAAATACGAGCTCGAGCTGTATATCCACAAAAAATCCAAGGCCAATCTGGACAACAGCCTCTCCGCCCTGGAGGCGGCGCTTCCGGCGCTGGAGGCCCAGGCGGACTGGTCCAATGAAGGCCTGTACGAATGTCTCACCGGCCTGGCCCAGCGCCTGGAGGTGAAGAATTCCGTGGTCCTGTGGCCTGTGCGCGTGGCCGTGTCCGGGCGGCAATCCACCCCCGGCGGCGCCACCGACCTGTGCTCCATCCTCGGCAAGGAAGAATCCCTGTCCCGCATTCGCCGCGGCATTGATCTGCTGCGCTCCCGATGATCTGAGGTCTCTATGAACCAGTTTACCCAGCGACATTATCAGGCGCTTTTAGCCTATCTGAAGAAATCCCTGCGCACCGGCGAGCTGCATGACGGCAGCCGCCTGCCGCCGGAGGAAGAGCTCGCCGCGACCCTGAGCTTCAGCGTTCCCTCCCTGCGGGAGGCCATGCATCTGCTGGAGATGTTCGGCCTGCTCACCCAGGATACCAGCGGCGGTTATCGGCTGAGCCACGACGTCACCCGCGGGTTCACCGACATCTTCTCTCTGATGCTGCTGCTCAATCAGCTGAAATACTCCGACGTCCACCGTCTGCGCCGCAGCATCGAGCTGCAGTCGGTTCCGGCGATCCTGGAGAATATCACCGAGCGCGAGCGTCAGATGCTCTACCTGTGCCTTGCCAGGATGATGGCCTCCGCCCACGGCGACCGCCGTGCCGATACGGAGTTCCACGATCTGCTGCTCACCGCCGCCGGCGATCAGCTGGTCATCAGCCTGAACCGCGCCCTGGCGCAGTTCATGGGCACAAACCGCAATCTGCTGGACGACACCTTCTATTTTGAAAACTGGGACGAGCTGGTTCAGATCCACGTCAAGCTCTACCGAGCCATCTGCGCCAAGGACATGCACACAGCCATCGAAGCCGTCAACGAGCACTACGATTTTCTGCTCTATCTGGACGAGCCGACAAGATAACAAAAACCGGAGCCTCGGCTCCGGTTTTTTGAGACTGTCAAAAAACTCAGAAGACTTCAAGAATCGGAGGGAAGGATAGTGTGAAAGGAAACCGTCAGGGTTTCCTTTCGCGTTCAATCAAACCGTTT
>CADBKB010000093.1 GCA_902795095.1 Oscillospiraceae bacterium | reverse complement strand
CTCACCGGGTCCCGGAACAAAGATCATGTCACATTCTCTGTCCACCAGTCGCTCATAAGCCCCGGCTGTTGTATTATTACCCACAAAACTATAGATTGTACCTTTGTGCACGCCTTCGTTCAAATAATCAGGATAGGTAGCCTGGGCGATCGCCGCATAGGCCGGGTAGAGTCCGTAGCTTCCATTCAGATGGGGCAGGGTATCTCCGATCGTAAAGCGCAGTGAAGCCGGCTCGTCCAGTGTTTTCAGCCGGTTGTGCTCGGCAAACGGCGTGTAGTTCGAAGTACCGAAGGATTCCCACATGGTGATCTCGTCCTGCGGGGAGGGAGTGGAGGGAATTGTATACTCTTTCGGTTTACTCGTCGTGTTCTCATCCATTTCCGCGTGGGTCGAAGCATTTGAAGATTCCGACGTTGTGTCCTCATCCGTTGCCGCGTGGGTCGAAATACCTGAAGATTCCGACGTCGTGTTCCCGCCGCGTTGCTCGCCGCATCCTGTGACGCCGACGGCCAACGCAGCGCAGATGCACAGCAGGAGTGCCCGCTTCCGATTACGCGATATGAAATGACGCATCTGTATTACCCCCGAAACATATTAATCCAGCGTAACAGCCGTATCCGTGGCGAAGAAATACAGGATCTTTTCCTTGACCGGCCTTTCAAAGATCCGCGACAGGGCGTCGGCGTAGGCGTTCAGCTGGCCGCGGTAGAATTCGGCCCGTTCCCGCTCGCCGCCCGGGCGGACCCGGTCGGTCTTGTAATCGATGACGCACAGGCCGTCCGGCTCCAGCAGGCAGCAGTCCGTCACGCCCTGGAGCATGATGCGCTCCCCTGCCAGGGCGGGATCCAGAAGAGCTCCGTCCACCATGACGGAGAATTTGAATTCACGCACCATCTCCGGCGCTGCGAGGATCCGCTGCCCCAGCGGCGAGGAAAAGAGCGCCGTGATCCGCTCCGGATCGATGCACTCCGCCTGGGCGGCGCTGAGGAAGTCCTCGTTCACCAGGCGGCGGAGCTCCCGCGCGATGCCCTCTGCGCATACGCAGGCTCCATAGTCGATGTACTGCATGGCAAGGTGTACCGCAGTCCCCTGCTCTGTGGGGCTCAGGGGCCGCCTGCCGCGCAGGAACAGCGGCTGGCGCAGGTTGTGCTCCACGGGTCTGCTGTCCTGGGCCTCCTCCGCGCTCTCCAGATCCAGCATCCGTCCCTTGAACTGCGTGGCCGTCAGCTTGGCGGGGGCCACAGTCGCCTCCGGGTGGGCGTAGCGGAAACGCGCCAGGGCAGCAGCCTCCGGCGGCAGTTCTTCCGATGCGCTGCGATTCTCCGGTGCGATAGCCGCGGGACGCGGCAGCGCCTCCGGCGTCCACAGCCGGATGCGCCAGGGGTCCTCGGATACGACGGTCTGCGCCGGCTTCGCGCCCAGTGCGAACAGCTCTCCGGCCTCGCCCCGGCGCATGGCCGCCATAAGCACCCAATGAGACAGGGACCGGGCGTCAGCGCTGAGGCTCGCCGGCCCGTCGGGCGCAAGCCGGTCGGCAATGTCCTGCAGCTTCGTCCGCAGATGGGGCGTGCAGCAGGTCATGATCAGCCGATCCTTCGGGCGCGTCAGCGCCACGTACAGCACCCGCAGCTCCTCCGACAGCCGCTCGGCGCGCTGCTTCGACAGCACCGCCTGCTTGGCGACGGAGGGGTATTTGATGCGGCGCTCCAGATCCACCACATCGCAGCCTGTGCCAAGATCGGGATGGATCTGCACCGCCTGTCGGTCGTCCTCGGTATTGAATTTCGTTGCCAGACCGGCAACCACCACCACAGGGAATTCCAGTCCCTTGGACTTATGGATGGACAGGATGCGCACTGCGTTCGGTGAACGCAGTCCGGCGCCGGTGATGCCGCGCTCCCGCTGCTGCTCTATCTTACGCAGGAAGTCATGGACGGCGCCCGGGCCGTCGGGGTCGAACCCGGCAGCCATCTGATAGATCATACGCAGATTCTGCAATCGCCGCTCGCCGTCTTCCATGGCGGCAAAGACGTCCCGCAGACAGGTTCTGCGGCACACCGCCCGCACTACAACGTCGGCGCTTTGCCGATGGGCCAGGGTACGCAGCATCCGATAATCGTCCAGGAAACCGGAAAACTCGTCGCTGCGCTCATTGTATCGCAGCAGGGCTTCGAAGAAATCTCCGTCGCGGCAGCGTCGGCGCACCTGCGCCACGCTCTCGGCGTCAAATCCGTAGACAGGGCTCAGCAGGACGCTGAGCAGAGGCACATCCTGGTGGGGATTGTCCAGGATCTGCAGATAGGACAGCAGGACGCAGACCTCTGTGGTGCGCAGAATGTCGTCGTTCTGATCGCTGACCGCCTCGATCCCCTCTTCCGCCAGTGCCTGCAGATAATAGGGCGCCTGAGAGCGCATGGAGCGAAGAAGGATCACCACGTCCGAAGGCTTTGCCGGTCTTGTGCCCTCCTTATCGCGTACGAGCTCGCCGTCGTGCAGCAGCTTTGCGATCCGTCTGGCCGTAAGACGTGCTTCCAGCTCTCTGCCGGTGGTTCCCTCCTCCAGCTCGCCGGTATCCATACAGTGCAGCTCCACGCATGGACCGGGCAGTGGCGTCTGCTCCGTGCCCGGGTACAGGCGCTCGTTCGCGCCATAGCGAATATCACCCACCGTCGGGCTCATGCACAGACCGAAAATATCATTCACTGCCGCCAGGATCGGCGCTACGCTGCGGAAATTGTTGGAAAGCGTCACCCGCCGGGGTTCCCCTGGCGCGGCGAGCGCGGCGTCCCGGTAGCGGTTGTATTTCTCCACAAAGATCTCCGGCTCCGCCAGCCGGAAGCGATAGATGGACTGCTTCACGTCGCCCACCAGGAACAGGTTCTCCCCATCCCGGGAAACCGCGGCAAAGATCTGATCCTGCACCCGGTTGCTGTCCTGGTATTCGTCCACCATGATCTCGCAGTAGCGCTCCCGCAGCTCCAGCGCCGCCGGGGTCAGCGCGCCGGTACCGGACTGGTACAAAAGCGCCAGGGTCTCGTGCTCCAGATCGCCGAAGTCCATGGCCCGCCGGCGCTGCTTGATGGCCTGATAGCGCCGCGTAAAATCCTTCACGAGGCCGAACATGCCCCGGATGGCAGGCGCGCTTTGCCGCAGTTCCTCCAGCGCCGCTGCCGACGGCACGGAGAACACCTGCTGCTCCTTTTTGATCCGGTCCATCAACAGCTTTCTGGGCCTGCGCAGTCGCTCCAGCTCCTGCTTGTCCTCTCCGCGCACAGGATTCAGCCGTCCGAAATCCAGGATGCGGCCCCGATACAGGCCGTCCCAGCTGTTCGCCTGCCGCAGCGACCGGAGCTGCCGGAGATTGGACTCAAAAACAGGGCCGTAGCTTGCCTCGGCCTTCTCATTTTGCGCCAGGCGTGCAAGTCCCAGCTCCATGGAGGCGATCTGTTCATCCAGGACCCGGAAGAACTCCGCCATCAGATGCTTTCCCCAGGGGGTATCCGCCATATCCCGGCAGCCCTCCAGTCGGAGGACGTCCAGACATTCGTCCATCCATCCCACCGGATCGGGATGGCACTGCACGCTGTCATAGGCCTGCATGAGCACCGCCGCAGCAGCGCGGTCATCCCGTCCGGCGCCGAGCTGATCCAGAAAGGCCCGTCGATCGGGGTCGCTGTCCAGATCTACGTAGGCGTCGGCCAGGGTTTGTTCCATGGCCTGCTGCCGCCATTCGGCGCTCTCCTGCTCCTCCACGATGCGAAAATCGGGATAAAGCCCCAATTCGTGGGCATAATCCCGCAGCACATTGGCGCAGAAGGCGTGAACTGTGGAAATCTGGGCCGTATAGATGCGGCTGAGCTGTCGCTGCAGACGTCGATTGTCGGGATCCGCTGCGAGAGCCGTCGAAATAGCCGCGGCGATCTTGCCCCGCAGCTCCGCTGCGGCGGCTTTTGTATAGGTGATGATCAGAAAACGGTTGATATCCTGGGGCGCGGCAGGATCGCACACGAAGCTCATCACCCGGTCCACCAGGACCTTCGTCTTGCCCGAGCCCGCCGCCGCACTGACAAGCAGAGCGCCGCCGCGATTGCCCACCGCACATCTTTGCTGGGGAGTCAGTTGAATGTCAGCCATTGTGTGCCTCCTTCCGCGCCAGGCGTGCCCAGAAGTCCTCCGCCTTTGTCGCGCTGAGGATGCGCGTCTCGCTGTCGCACAGGTCCAGATGGCAGATATCCGCATAGGGGCACCATGTGCACGCCCCGGCAGCGCCGCGGATATAGGGATTGGGACGGACCTCGCCGCCCAGGATCTCATCGTTCACGGAATCCAAAGCCCGGTCAACATACCGCCGCAGCATGCCAAGCTGATCCAGATCCATCAGATCCCCTCCGGGGCCCTGTTTTCCCCGCTTGTAGGGCAGCAGAGTCGGGTTCTTCTCCCCACAGGGCTCCATGGCCTGCAGCAGCAGCTCGTCGTTCATGAGCAGGCCCTGGCGCCGGTGGCTCTTTTGCTTTGCGCGGGCGGTTTCCTCCGCGTCCTCGGGTCGGGCCGAGAAGCGCAGCAGATCATCATGGGCCGGGACATACAGCACGCCCGCCGGATGGACGGGTCTTCCGTAACGCCGGGCGCCGTAGCGCTCCAGTGCAAACATGTAAATCAGCATCTGCAGGCCGCGCCGTTCCAGCAGATCCGTATAGTCAAAATCCTTCCGGCCTGTCTTATAGTCCACCACGCGATAGTAAAGCTGCCCGCCGATTTCCGCCAGATCCACGCGGTCCACCGCGCCGGATACGGTGGCGCAGTGCGCTCCGTCTCCAACCTGCACCGGCGGCAGGGCGCCGCCGTTTCCGAAGGTCAGCTCAAAATCCGCCGGAGCGAAATCGCTCTCATGAAGCTCATCGTAGAGCACATCCGCAACCCGGTTGATTTCATCAAAATTTCGCTGCATCAGATAAGAGAACCTGCCCGAGGACAGCAGGGCCGGATCCGCGATCTGCCGCAGCTGGGTATGGATCTGCTCCTGTACCAGTGCGCGCATCCGTTCCCGACTGACCCGCCGGAAGCCGCCCTCCCGCATCACCTGGGCCACGGCATTCTCAAATACCGCATGCACCAGGGTGCCGTAGATCGGCGCGTCGAATTCCGCTGCCCGTCGTTCCCGGGCCTTCAGACCGTCGTGCAGGAAGAAATGGAAGCGACAGGCTGCAAACCGGTCGATGCGGGAGGCGGAAAGGAATACCGTTTCACCGTATAGGCCGTGCACCGTGGGCTGCGACAGTCTGCCGAAGCCGTATCGGCCCGCCTGCTGCAATCGCCGGCAGTATTCCGCCGCAGCCTCGGGGGCGTCCGCCAGCCGGGCGCCCCTTGCCATTGCAAGACCCAGCGTCTGCTCGGTGGCAAATTCGGTGGGCGGCGCGTCCGATCCGGTTGCGACAGCCTGGGGATACAGGCTGCACAGCGTGGTGAAAAGCCAGGCGCTGCGCTCCCCCGCGCTGATATAGATCCGTTCCTCCGCGGCGCTGAGCAGCGCGTAGGCGCCCACAAGATTGCGGTCCATCCGCTCGTTTTCATCCGGCGCCAAGCCGACGCCCGCATCCCGCAGGCGACGGCGCTCGGGCTCCGTCAAGAGGCTTCCGCCCAGCGCCGGCCGGGGGAAGCTGCCGTCATTGCAGCCGCACAGGAAGAGCACCGGGGTCTGCCTGTGCTCAAATGCGGC
>CADBKB010000092.1 GCA_902795095.1 Oscillospiraceae bacterium | reverse complement strand
CCCGGATCTACGATACCTTTTCCCTGCCCGCCGGCCCCTACACCGCGCTGCGGGTGCGCATCGGCAGCGGCGAGGGGCACAACTGGTGGTGCGTCTGCTTCCCCACCCTGTGCCGCAGCGCCTGCGCCGATGAGCTGGAGGCGGTGGCCGCCGGGGCAGGCTTTACGGAAAAAGAGATCCGCCTCATCACCGAGGCGGATCATTACGAAATCAAATTCAAGGTGCTGGAGTGGCTGGCGAAGCTTCGTCCAGACGCTGCCTGACGTCCCGGACCGCCTCGGCATAGGGAACGCCCAGCACAAAGGCGACCTCCCCCAGCAGCAGGGTCTCCGCCTGCTTCCAGTAGCGCATATCCGTAACGCTCAGCGAGCGCCGGCTGCCGGCCAGGGCCTGCTGCTTGCACCAGATGGTCTTATACAGCCTGGCCAGGCGCTGCGCGTCGTGGGAGGCGAGGATTTCCTGATAATATGGCGCCAGCATGCGGGCGTCGGCGGGCAGATCGGTGCACACCGGGAGCGCGGGCAGCGCCTCCAACAGGCTCTGTACCGTCGCCCGGTCCATAGGACGGCGCATATAAACCCGGGTATCCACGGGGATATAGATGGAATCGGTCTTGCCGACGGGTACGAGGGTATAGTAGAGCTGCGTGCGGCTCACCCCCGAGAGCTTCGGGTGCCCCACGTCCGCGACGCGGCAGACGCCCTCCATCCCGTAAACCAGATAATCGCCGACCTGATACATAGAAACCTCCGAACTATTTCGCAGTGATATCGCTTCTATATACAGTTTACCACAAGTTTTTCTGAATTTCTAATGAAATTTTCAATAAAATGGATTATTTTTTTCCGGTGGAGCCGAAGCCGCCGCCGCCCCGGGCGGTATCGCTGAGCTGCTCGGCAACGGTGAAGGCCGCCTGGGGCGCCTTTGCCAGCACCAGCTGGGCGATACGCTCGCCGGGCTCGACGCTCTGGGGCTGCGTTCCGTGGTTGTGCAGGGCCACCAGGACCTCGCCTCGATAGTCCGCGTCCACCACCCCGACCTTGTTGGCCGGGGCCAGACCGCGCTTGCCCGCCAAGCCGCTGCGGGCATAGATGAGGCCCGCCCAGCCGACCGGCAGCTCCAGCGCCAGGCCCGTGGGGATCATGGCCGTCTGACCGGGGCCGATCGTGATCGGCGCGTCCAGGCAGGCCCGCAGGTCCGCGCCCGCGGCGGAGGCGGAGCCGTAGACCGGCAGGGCCGCGCTTTCGCGCAGCAGCTGCACGCGCACCGGGAGCTTCCCCTCCGTCTTTCCGAAGAATTCCCGCAGGGCCCGCTCGCAGGCGGGGCGGTCAACCAGGAAGCTTTCGCCGTGGCCGGCGCCTTCGACGTAGAGCAGGGTTTTCTCCGAGGCGCAGGCCTCATAGCTGCGCTGGGTCATCTGCCAGGGAATGAGGCCGTCGGCCTTGCCGTGGACGAGGAGCACCGGCAGCCGGCACCGGGAAAGGGCCTTCTGCGTGGAATATCCCCACAGGGAGAAGCCCCCCAGCAGCCGGCACCATAGCTCCGTCAGATACAGCATCGGGAACACCGGCACCTTCATCGCGCCCATGACCCGGCGAACGATCTCCGCCGGAGCGGTGAAGCCGCAGTCGGCCACGATGCCCCGGACGCTCGCCGGGAACACCTGATCCGAGGCCATGAGCACCGTGGACGCGCCCATGGAAATGCCCTGCAGATACAGCGGGTGCGCCGGGCCGAAGCGCTCGGACATGGCCGTCGCCCAGGTCAGAACGTCCCGCCGCTCCTTCACGCCGAAGGTGAGATACTTCCCTTCGCTGTCCTGGTGGGCGCGCTCGTCCGCCAGCAGGAGCTGATAGCCCATTTCCCGCAGCAGAGGCACGGCGCAGCCGAAGTCCACATCGGCAAAGGAATGATAGCCGTGGAACAGCAGAATCGTGCCCTTCGCGCCGTCCAGCGGCAGCAGCCGTCCGTGCAGACGCAGGCCGTCGAAGCTCGTGACGTAAACGTCCTCCGCCGGGAGCTCGGCGAGGGCTTTGGCGTTTTCATGGAGAATCTTACCGTTCTTGGCATAGATGCCCTTCTCATAGGTCTGCGGATCCAGCGGATCGATCCGCCGGCCCCAGCCGCAGGCCTCCCGGAACCCGACATAGCCCGCGATCAAGGCCAGCGCGATCAGCGCCGCGGCAGCAATGATCCAGATCACAGCGCCCACCTCCCGATCGTTTTTTCTGATTATAGCACATCGGGCAAAAAACGCCAACACCCTTGAAAACTTTCTGCGCGTTCGCTATACTATTTATAAAAAGCGATCCTCCGCGAAAGGATGTGTTCCCATGTTTTCCAATGCAGAACGCTGCCGCTACGGCAAGCCGCAGCTGATCGAGGTGGTCTGCCAGCTCCGTTTTCCCGTGATCCTGAAGATCGAGAACCAGTCCCCCTATGAGTTCCAGGAACTGATCCGCGGGGACTATCCCAACTACTCCGTGAAGGAGGAGCGTCCCCCCGCCCAGGCCAACGCACCGAAGGAGACGGTGAAAAATCACCAATTCGTCTCCCTGGACGGCGGCTGGAAGGTCAACCTCACCCGCAGCTTCGTGTCCCTGTCCACCCACCGCTATTCCACCTGGGAGGACTTCGCCAAGCGGCTGGACCGGGTCATCGCCCATGTGATCGGCGTGTATCAGCCCGCCTGCTTCAATCGCATCGGCCTGCGCTACATCAACGCCTTCAGCCGCAAGCGCCTGGAGCTTGAGGATGTGCCCTGGCGGGAGCTGATCCAGCCCGGCTTCCTGGGCCTGTTGGCCGACGAGGACGTGCCCGAGGGCGCCTTCAGCGAAGCGCACCAGACCGTGAACCTGGCCCTGCCCGGCGGCGCCCGCTGCAACATCAAGTGCGGCCCCGGCGTTCTGCACAAGGTCAACAACAAGACCCGCCAGACCGTGGACGAGCCGGGCTTCATGCTGGACGTCGACGTCTACATGGACGGCAACATGGAGCTCAAGCACGTGGCCCCCGGCCTGAACATCGTCCATACCCACGCCGACAACATCTTCCGCGGCGCGATCACAGATACTCTGCACGACGCCATGGAGCCCCAGGAGATCTGAGCAAGCAGTGATCGGATCGCTGTCCCGGCCGCGGAAAAAGCCAAAGCCTTCCCTTCGAGGGGAAGGCTTATGGGCTTTCTCTCGTCAAATTGCTTAAAAATCCGCCGGTTTCGGCGGATTTTTGCACTTGTAAATTGGGAGGTTTTGACGTATACTAACAGGGTATTATTTACTTTAGAAAAGGAGGGCGTGCTATGAACAGCTGCTACATTCCCGAAGGTTACAAAAATCCGCTGTCTGTCTACGAGACCCAGCGGGCCATTGAATTCATCAAGCACAATTTTCTGCGAAATCTGTGCCACGCCCTGAATCTGAAGCGGGTGTCCGCCCCGCTGTTCGTGGAGGAATCCTCCGGTCTGAACGACAACCTCAACGGCTATGAGCGTCCCGTCAGCTTCGACGTGCCCGCCGTGGGCGCGGAGAGCCAGGTGGTGCACTCCCTGGCCAAGTGGAAGCGCTACGCGCTCAAGCGCTACAACTTCTTCCCCGGCAACGGCCTGGTCACCGATATGAACGCCATCCGGCGCGACGAGACCCTGGACAACCTCCACTCCGTCTACGTGGACCAGTGGGACTGGGAGAAGGTCATCACCCGCGAGGAGCGGAACGAGGCATATCTGCAGGGCGTGGTGCGCGCCATCGCCAACGCCATCTACGTCACCAACGAGACGCTGAAGATCGAATTCCCGCAGCTCACGGTGGACCTGCCCCGCAATGTGCGCTTCGTCACCACCCAGGAGCTGGAGGATCTGTATCCCGACCTGCCGGGCGGCAGCGACCGGGAGACCGCGTATCTTTCCGAGCACCGCGACAGCGTGGTGTTCCTCATGGGCATCGGCGGGGCCCTGCGCTCCGGCAAGCCCCACGACGGCCGCGCCCCGGACTACGACGACTGGGCCCTCAACGGCGACATTCTCTACTGGAACAACGTGCTTGGCCGCGCCTTCGAGATCTCGTCCATGGGCATCCGTGTGGATGAGGAATCCCTTGACCGCCAGCTGACCGCCGCCGGCTGCGACGAGCGCCGCGGCCTCCCCTTCCACAAGGCCCTGCTCGCCGGTGAGCTCCCTCTGACCATCGGCGGCGGCATCGGCCAGTCCCGGCTGTGCATGCTGATGATGGGCTGCGCCCACATCGGCGAGGTGCAGTCCTCCATCTGGGACGAGGCCACCAAAAAAGCCTGCGCCGACGCAGGCGTCATGCTGCTGTAAAGCAGTCATACGAAAGGAGTCAGAATTATGGATCTGATCAACATTCGTTCCCTGTTTGAATCCCCTGAAACCTACGCGGGCAAAGAGCTGGAGCTCGGCGGCTGGGTGCGCAACCTGCGCGCGTCGAAGAACTTCGGCTTCATCATGCTCTCCGACGGCACCTTCTTCACCCCGGTGCAGGTGGTCTACGGCTCGGAGCTGCCGAATTTTGCCGAAATCTCCAAGATCAACATCGGCGCCGCCCTCATCGTGCGCGGCGAGCTGGTGCTGACCCCCGAGGCCAAGCAGCCCTTTGAGATCCAGGCGAAATCCGTGGCCGTCGAAGGCCCGTCCACGCCGGACTTCCCCGTGCAGCCCAAGCGCCACTCCATGGAGTACCTGCGCACCATCGCCCATCTGCGGCCCCGCACCAACACCTTCCAGGCCGTGTTCCGCGTGCGCTCCCTGGCGGCCTACGCCATCCACAAGTTCTTCCAGGAGCGCGACTTCGTCTATGTCCATACCCCCATCATCACGGGCTCCGACTGCGAGGGTGCGGGCGAGATGTTCCAGGTCACGACCATGGATCTGAACAACGTCCCGAAGACCGATGACGGCGCCGTGGACTTCTCCAAAGACTTCTTCGGCAAGAGCGCCAACCTGACCGTCTCCGGCCAGCTCAACGGCGAGACCTACGCCATGGCCTTCCGCAACATCTATACCTTCGGTCCCACCTTCCGCGCCGAGAACTCCAACACCACCCGCCACGCCGCGGAATTCTGGATGATCGAGCCGGAGATCGCCTTCGCCGACCTGGGCGACGACATGCGCCTGGCCGAGGACATGATCAAATTCATCATCCGCTATGTGCTCGAGCACGCCCCGGAGGAAATGAAGTTCTTCAACAGCTTCGTGGACAAGGGCCTGCTGGACCGGCTGAACCACGTGCTGAACTCCGACTTCGGCCGCATCACCTACACCGAGGCCGTGGAGCTTCTCAAGGAGCACAACGACAAGTTCGACTATCCCGTCTACTGGGGCTGCGACCTGCAGACCGAGCATGAGCGGTATCTGACCGAGGTCATCTTCCAGCGCCCCGTGTTCGTCACGGACTACCCCAAGGAGATCAAGGCCTTCTACATGAAGCTCAACCCCGACGGCAAGACCGTCGCGGCCATGGACTGCCTGGTGCCCGGCATCGGCGAGATCATCGGCGGCAGCCAGCGTGAGGACAACTACGACACCCTGCTCTCCCGCATGAACGAGCTGGGTCTGAAGCCCGAGGACTACGGCTTCTACCTGGATCTGCGCAAGTATGGCTCGACCCGCCACGCCGGCTTCGGCCTGGGCTTCGAGCGCTGCGTCATGTATCTCACCGGCATGGGCAACATCCGCGACGTCATCCCCTTCCCCCGCACCGTCAA
The DNA here is from genome assembly GCA_902795095.1 of Oscillospiraceae bacterium. The sequence continues at coordinate 36 of CADBKB010000092.1, read as the reverse complement.
CAACTGCGAGCTCTAAAACAAATCGGCGCAGCCAAG
>CADBKB010000091.1 GCA_902795095.1 Oscillospiraceae bacterium | reverse complement strand
TTGTGCGCAGCCGGGGGTTCTTTTCGTTGAAAGGCAAAACAACAGTTTGCACCCGTAGGGGCCGAACTCGAAGAGTCACGAATGTATGCCCACATCGGCCCGCCTGCGCAAAGGTTTCCGCTCCGGTCGTAGGGCGGCAAGACCCCTGGCCGCCGCTTCTGCAACGGCGGGACCCTGCAGAAGCACCGACAGCGCGCTCTTTGGCTTTCCACCTCATCCGGCCGTTTCGCGGCCACCTTCCCCTCGAGGGGAAGGCTTTGACCTGCCGTTGGCTTGGAAGCGCTCAAATCATCCGGCGCCCGTAGACGCGCTGTCCCTCATGCCCCCGAGCGGACCGATTTGACCTGCAGGGCGTCGATGGTTCCCGACGGGCGGATGTGGGCATCCGCCCCTAGGGACGGGGAGGGAGTATATAGCTGCATACAAAAATACAACACGAACCCCCGACTGCGTACGAGGAAACAGCCGGGGGTCCGCGTCATTGAAAGGGGAAGAAGCAAGTCAGGGGAGAGAAGGCGGCGCTATGCCTCAGGCAGGAGGCGGCGCGGTGCTTCTCTCAGTTGGCAACGTAGAGCTGCCGGAAGGGGTTGGAGGTGTCGGGGGTGACGACGGTGAAGGGCTCGCAGAGCAGCGCCTCGAGCTCATGGCCGAACAGCTCGCAGAACTCGGTCAGATACGGATGGATCCGGGCCAGGTCCGCCTCAGTGGCCGGTCTGGCGCTGACCTGGGGCGGGAAGCGCAGGCCCTCGATGCTGCCGCGCAGGTACAGAGCTCCGCTGTGCATGCCGGTGCAGGGGAAATAGCGCAGCAGGGGCCGGTCCTCCCGGCCGATGCCCAGCACGATGATGATGCCGCCGGCCTGGTATTCGCCCAAAAAGCTGCCGGCGCAGCCGCCGATCACCATGACGGGGACCTTGTCCTCATAGGCCTTCATGTGGATGCCGGCGCGGTAGCCCGCGTCGCCCCGTATGAAGATCCGTCCGCCGCGCATGGCGTAGCCCGCCGCGTCGCCGACGCTGCCGGCGATGGCGATGCGGCCGTCGTTCATGGTGTCCCCCACGGCGTCCTGGGCATTGCCTTCCACGAAAATCTGCGCTCCGTTGAGAAAGGCGCCAAGGGCGTTGCCGGGCACGCCCTGCACAGTGATCTCCTTGTCGGCCATGCCCGCCGCCAGGAACCGCTGACCGCAGCAGTTGGTGACAGTACAGGGCCCGTTCGTGTTTTTGATCCGCTCGTTGAGCATCTGGTAGCCGAGGTCTGTCGCGTCGATGATGGTCATTCAGACTGCACCTCCAAACTTTTTTGCGCGCTGCTCCGCGGGGAAGGCTGCGGTGGTGGCTGCCGTCCGGAGCAGCTCGAAGTTGATGGAATCCAGGGGCGTGCGCTCCCGGATCAGGGCGGTATAGATCCCCGCCCGGGCCGTGTCGCCGATGAGCATGAAGCCCGTGAGCAGGCCGTTTCTTGTGAACAGCCGCCGCAGACCGCGCTCGCTGCGCTCCTCGAAGCATTCGCCGCCGTCCTCGGGGGTGAAGGCGGTTCCGGCGCTCAGGGCGTGCAGGCCGAAAAAGCCGATGGCGTTCATGGGAACGGCGTTGTCGAACATCCTTTCCCCGCCCGCCATGTTCACGCCCGCCGTGAAGCCCTGCATATAGGCGTTGGGCAGGATCGCCAGCACCCGCCGCTGCCCGAGGGAGATATCCATGCCCTCGGTGCAGTCGCCGGCGGCGTAGATATCCGGCAGGCTGGATCGCATGTGCTCGTCCGTGACGACGCCGCGGTTCACCTCGCCGCCGGCGTCCCGGAGCAGGGAGGTGTTGGCCCGGACGCCCACGGCCAGCACCAGCACGTCAAATTCCACGGTTTTTCCGCTGTGCATATGGGCACTGTTTTCCTCCAGCGCCGCGGCGGTGTCGCCCAGCAGGAAGCGCAGGCCGTGGGCCTCCAGATGATCCTGCACCATGTTCGCGCAGGTCTGGTCCAGAATGCTCGGCAGGACCCGGTCGGCCAGATCGCAGACGGTGATCTCCGCCACGCGGTCCCGGATGCCCTCGGCGCATTTGAGACCGATGAGGCCCGCGCCAATGATCAGCACCCGGCTGTCCGGCCGCAGGGCCTGCTCCAGAGCCAGGGCGTCGTCCAGGGTCATGAAGGTATATTTTTGCTTAACTTTGTCCAGCCCGGGGATCGGCGGCACGAAGGGGCTTGAACCGGTGGCGACGCAGGCGCGGTCGTAGGAAAGGGTGCTTCCGTCGTCCAGAGCCGCAGTATGCGCAGCGGGATCGATGGCCTGTACCGATCTGCCCTTCAGCAGGGCCGCCCCCATGGAACCGTAGAAGTCCGCGCTCCGGTAGGGCATGTTTTCAAGCTTCGTTTTTCCCTCAAGGTAATAGGAGATCAGGGGCCGGCAGTAGACTTCGTGGGACTCTTTGGATACCACGGTGATCGCCCCGTCGGGATCGACGCTTCGGATGCCCTCGATGCAGCCGGCGGCCGCGATCCCGTTGCCGATGATCAGATAGTGTTTCATGGCAGCTCCTCCCGTTCCTCGTAGACGATGGCCTGGTTCGGGCAGCCGGCGACGCAGGCGGGCTCACCGCAGGCATTTTGCAGGCAGAGCTCGCACTTCTGCATCACGCCGTCCTCATTCGGCGCTAACGCACCGTAGGGGCAGACCAGCACGCAGGTCAGGCAGCCGACGCAGCGGCTCTGATCGACGCGGATCACGCCGTCCGCTTTGGACAAGGCCCCTGCGATGCAGCTTTTCACGCAGATGGGGTCCCGGCAGTGACGGCAGGACACGGCGTAGGAGATCTGCTCCGTTCCCTCGATGTGGATGCGGGGATAGATGGGCTTGCCCTTGAGGGCCAGGGCCATATCCTTCTGGCCGGAGTTGGCAAAGGCGCAGTTGTATTCGCACAGGTGGCACCCGAGGCACCAGGCTTCGTTCACGTATACTCGTTTCATGGCCGCCCCCTATTGTCCCGCATGGGAGATGCCCAGGATCTCCAGCTCTTTTTCGTTCAAGCCCACGCCCCGCAGCATCAGCCGGTTGCCCCGCAGGGCCTCGATGGAGTTGATGCCCATGCCGCCCAGCAGCTCCTTGATCTCGTGACGCCAGGCGGTCATCAGATTGCACAGCCGCTCGGCGCCCATCTCGGGATTGAGCCGCTTGACCAGCTCCGGCCGCTGGGTGGCGATGCCCCAGTTGCATCTGCCGCTCTGGCAGGTGCGGCACAGGTGACAGCCCAGGGCCAGCAGGGCCGCCGTGGCGATATAGCAGGCGTCCGCGCCCAGGGCCACGGCCTTGACCACGTCCGAGGCGCTGCGGATGCTGCCGCCGGCGATGAGGGAGACCCGGTTGCGGATGCCCTCGTCGCGCAGGCGCTGGTCCACTGCCGCCAGGGCCAGCTCGATGGGGATGCCCACGTTGTCCCGGATGCGGGTGGGCGCCGCGCCGGTGCCGCCGCGGAAGCCGTCGATGGCGATGATGTCCGCGCCGGAGCGGGCGATGCCGCTGGCGATGGCGGCAATGTTGTGCACCGCAGCCACCTTGACGATGATGGGCTTTTGATAATTCGTCGCTTCCTTCAGGGAATAGACGAGCTGCCGCAGATCCTCGATGGAATAGATGTCGTGATGGGGCGCGGGGGAGATGGCGTCGGTGCCCTCGGGGATCATGCGGGTGCGGGACACGTCGCCCACGATCTTGGCCCCGGGCAGATGCCCGCCGATGCCGGGCTTTGCGCCCTGGCCCATCTTGATCTCGATGGCCGCGCCGGCGGTGAGGTAGTCCTCGTGGACGCCGAAGCGGCCGGAGGCCACCTGCACGATGGTGTGGGGACCGTACTGGTAGAAGTCCTCATGGAGTCCGCCCTCGCCGGTGTTGTAGAAGACGCCGAGCTGCGTGGCGGCCCGGGCCAGGGAGGCATGGGCGTTGTAGCTGATGGAGCCATAGCTCATGGCGGAGAACATCACCGGCATGCTCAGCTCCAGCTGGGGCGCCAGGCGGGGGATCAGATTCCCTTCGGCGTCGCGCTCCAGCTTGTCGGGCTTCGCCCCCAGGAAGACCCGGGTCTCCATGGGCTCGCGCAGGGGATCAATGGGGGGATTGGTCACCTGGGAGGCGTTGATGAGGATCCTGTCCCAGTAGACAGGCAGCGGCTTGGGGTTGCCCATGGAGGACAGCAGCACGCCGCCGCTGCCCGCCTGCTTGTAGATCTCGCGGATGGTATCGGCGCTCCAGTTGGCGTTTTCCCGCAGAGCACAGGGGTTTTTCACGATTTTCAGCGCGCGGGTCGGGCAGAGGGACACGCAGCGCTGGCAGTCGACGCATTTTGTCTCGTCGCTGAGCATCTTTCCCAGCTCCGGTTCAAACCGGTGCACCTCGTTGGCGCACTGCCGCTCGCATACCCGGCAGGCGATGCAGCGATCCTCCCGGCGGAGGACCTCAAATTCCGGATAGATATAGTCCACGCCCATCCCTATGCACCTTCTTTCACTCTGACGATCACCGGCTGTCCACCGGCGGGGGACCAGACGTGCTCCGCCTCCGGCTCCATGGCGCGGATGGCGCATTCCTCGCTGGCGATGAAAACCAAGTCGTCCTTTTCCGCTGCGACCATGGAGCGCAGCTTCAGCCGGTCGTTCAGGGCCATGAGTCCGCCGTCGAAGCCCAGGACGATGGAGAAGGGCCCGGTGACGAGCAGGCTGGGGAACACGGTGCGCAGGAAGGCGGCGCGTTTGCGCTGTGCTTCGTCGGGCATGGTTTCAATGGTGCTCCAGAAGGGCGCGGCCACCACGCCGGCAGCCTCTTCCAACGTCAGACCCTGCCTGCGCAGCAGATGATCCATGATATAGGTGATGACCTCGGTGTCGGTCTGGAGGGTGCACTGGTAGCCAAACATCTCAATAAAACGCCGGTTGGCGTCGTAGGAGGAGATCTCCCCGTTGTGCACCACCGACCAGTCCAGCAGGGTGAAGGGGTGCGCCCCGCCCCACCAGCCGGGGGTATTGGTGGGATAGCGGCCGTGGGCCGTCCAGCAGTAGCCCTCGTATTCGTCCAGACGGTAGAATTCGCCCACGTCTTCGGGGAAGCCCACGGCCTTGAAGGTGCCCATGTTCTTGCCGCTGGAGAAGACGTAGCAGCCGTCCAGCGTGGTGTTGATGCGCATGACCGAGCGCATCACGTACTCCCGCTCGTCGAGCTGCATGGACGCCAGCATGGATTGGAGCGGGGCGACGAAGTAGCGCCAGATCATGGGCTCGTCGGTGATGGCGGGCATCTTCCTGGTGGGGATCAGCTCCGCCTTGACGATCTCGAACCGATCCTTGAGGAAGGCCTCGCAGTTTTTTCGGGTGGCGCGGTCGTCAAAAAACATGTGCAGCGCGTAAAAATCCCGGTACTGCGGATAGATGCCGTACGCCGCGAAGCCGCCGCCGAGTCCGTTGGAGCGGTCGTGCATCGGGCGCATGGCCCGAATGATCCCTTCACCGGACATGCGTCGGCCTTCCCTGGAGATCACGGCCGCGATGGCGCAGCCGGAGGGGATCCGAACCTGTCCTTCTTTCCTCATGCCCACACAACCTTTCCAAAGCATAGAAAAAGGCGCTTCCCCCGACACGCGGGAAAAGCGCCTTTGCTTATGTGCGCATTATAGACCCCGCAGCGCCGCTTGTCAAGGGCGTGTTTTTGAAAAAAAGGATTGACAACCGGACTCGCAGGGCGTATAATGCGCACATGGAAAGGCAACGAGGTCTTTGAGCGCCGGCTCAAAGGCCCCTTTTCTTTTTGTTGCGCAATGAAAAAT